>DATFFV010000133.1:0-4489 GCA_035249885.1 Gammaproteobacteria bacterium
GGCGCGACGAGATCGAGCGGGCGCTCGATGCGGATCTCGCGGACTACATCGAGCGATCGGCCGCGGAGAAAGTGCGGGCCGGCATGAGCGAAAGGGAAGCGCGGCGAGCGGCTCGCATCGAACTCGGCGGCGTCGAGCAAACCAAGGAAAGCGTGCGCACCGCATTATCGTTCGCTGTCGTCGACAACGCGCTCGCCGATCTCGCCTATGCGATTCGAACGCTGAGCCGGCAGAAAACCTTCACGACGGTCGCCGTGCTGACGCTCGCGCTCGGCATCGGCGTCAACGTCGCGATCTTCTCGTTGTTCCAGCAGATTCTGCTGGGTCCGCTCCCTGTCCCGGAACCCGATCGGCTCGTGAACTTGACCGATCCGGTGTCGAGGCAGGGCTTCCGGATGTATCCAACGCTGTTTCCGATGGCGCGCTCGTCCGAAAGCGGCTCCGGCGACACTACGTTCAGTTACCCGATGTTCCGCGACCTCGAGCGCGCGCAAGAGCCGTTCCTAGGGCTGGCCGCACACCGCTTCTTCGAGGCGGGCCTCTCGACTGGCGAGCGGACGCGGCTCGCCACGGGCGCACTCGTCTCGGGAAGCTACTTCGCGGTGCTACGGCTCAACCCGGCGCTCGGGCGGTTGCTCGGCCCCGAGGACGATCGCGTCGACGGACAAGCCGAATCGGTCGTGCTGAGCCATGCATACTGGCAAAGCGAATTCGCCGGCGACCCGAGCGTGCTCGGCCGGGCGCTCTTCGTCAACGACGTGCCGCTGACGATCGTCGGCGTGGCGCCCGAGGGGTTCCACGGCACCGCCGTCAGCAGTCGTCCGAGCGTTTTCGTGCCGATCACGATTGCGCCCTTCGGTAACACTCCTGCGAGCACGGCCATCCCGAATCACGAACGTCGCGACCATTACTGGGTCCATCTCTTCGCGCGCCTCGAGCCGGGCGTCACGCGCGAAGCGGCTGCTGCCGCGCTGAACCCCCTGTATCGCGCGATCTTGAGTGAAGTCGAAGCGCCTCTGCTGATCAATGTCGATGAGCAGCGGCGCGAGGCGTTTCTTGCGAGGACGCTCGTGCTCGAGCCCGGCGCGCGCGGGCAAACCAGCAGCGAGATACTCGCGCCCGCGCGCAACAGCCTCGAGCTGCAGTTGGCCGTGAGCGGCGGGGTGCTGCTGTTGTGCTTCGCCAATGTCGCCGGGCTCATGCTGCTCCGGACGACGGCACGAAGCGGAGAGATTGCCGTGCGCGAGGCCCTGGGCGCGACCGGCGCGCGTCTCGCCATGTTGCAGCTCTCCGAGTCCCTCGTGCTCGCGCTGCCGGCGGCGCTTCTGAGCCTGCCGGTCGCGTGGGCGGCGTTGGCCGGCGCGAGGCGGGTACCCGGTATGCCGGCGGCCGTGCCCGACGCGGGCTTGAGCGCTGTCCCGGCGCTCGTGGCGATCGGTGCTGCCGTCGCGGTGTCTTTGGCCGTCGGGCTCGTTCCGGTTCGGCGGCTGGTACGGACCGAGCTCGGAAAGCCGCTGCAGTCGCACGGTGCAAGGCACACGGCGACGAAGGGCGTCGCACGCTTCCGCGCCGCGCTCGCGACGGCGCAAGTCGCCCTGTCGATGGCGCTGCTCGCGATGACGGGTGTCTTTGCGCAAAGCCTCGCCAACATCGCTCGCCTCGATCTCGGCGTCGACATCGATTCGGTCGTCACGTTCTCGATCTCATTCCCACCGAGCGCATCCACAGACCGCACTCTCTTACCTCGCGTCACGGAGGCGCTCGAGGCGATGCCGCGCGTGTCTTCCGTAGCGACGTCACTGCCCGCTCTGCTGTCGCTCGACGAGTTTGCGGGCCAGGCGACGATCGAAGGTCTCGTGGATGACATGCCGTTCGCCAGAAACCTCGTCAGTCCCGACTTCTTCCGAACGTTCGGCATCGAGTTGCTCGCCGGCCGTGAGTTCAGCGACACGGACCTCTTCCAGGGGCGGGCGATCGTCAGCCGGCGGTTCGCCGAGCGTTTGGGACTCGCCCCCGACGAGATCGTCGGGCGAAGAGCCGATCTCAACAGGATGGACATCACCGGCGCTCCCCTAGTCGACGAGATCATAGGCGTCGTCGGCGATATGAGGTCCGGAAAGATCACCGACGAGATCGAGCCGCAGGTCTTTCAGCCGGGGCCCGGCGGGACGTTCTACGTTCGTGGCGCTCCGCCTTCCGGGGCTCTCATCGACGCTGTTCGCGAGACGGTCGCACGCGTCGCGCCGAGCGCGGCGATCGCGAACCTTCAAACGATGCAGCAGCAATTCCGAAACAACATCGCCATCGAGCGGTTCTTCGCAGGAACCGCCACGGCGTTCGCGGTTCTCACGACGGTTCTCGCCGCGCTCGGTCTGTACGGGGTGCTCGCTTACTCCGTGACGCAACGATCGCGCGAGATCGCGTTGCGTGTCGCTCTCGGCGCGGCGGCGGGCCGCATTCGGGGGATGGTGCTGCGGCAGGTCACAGGCATGGCTGTGGTCGGTGTCGTGCTCGGCGCGGCCGCGGCGGCGATCTTCGGGCGCGCGGCACAGAGCCTCCTCTTCGGCGTCGAGGCCGCGGACCCGCTCGCGCTGGCGGCGGCCGCCGTGGTCCTGACGGCCGTCATGATCGGCGCGGCCTACATTCCGGCCCGCCGCGCGTCGCGCGTCGATCCGATGAGCGTGTTGCGATACGAATGACCTAATGCGCCTGGAGAGCGTATGACAATTCTGTACCGCATTCGCGCGCTCGTGCATTGGCTGTTCCGGCGCGGCGAGATCGAGCGCGCGCTCGATACCGATCTTGCCGACTACATCGAACGATCGGCCGCCGAGAAGATGCGGGCCAGCATGAGCGAGGCCGAAGCGCGCCGCGCGGCGCGCATCGAGCTCGGCGGCGTGGAGCAAACCAAGGAGAGCGTCCGCGCCACGCTCTCGTTCGCTCCCATCGACAACACGCTCGCCGACATGGGGTACGCGCTCCGAACGCTGCGCCGGCAGAAAACGTTCACGATCGTGGCCGTGCTGACGCTCGCGCTCGGCACCGGCGTCAACGTCGCCATCTTCTCGCTCGCGGAGCAGGTCTTGCTGCGGCCGCTGCCGGTACCCGAACCCGGCCGGCTCGTGAACTTATCCGGAAACGGCCCCGAAACTCGCCGCACGAATGCACACGTTTCTGCCGGTAAGGACCGGAGGGTTGCTCGACGGCGGTGGAATCGACACGCTGTTCAGCTACCCGATGTTCCGCGATCTCGAGCGCGAGCAGGAGCCGTTCGTCGGGCTGGCCGCGCACAACTTCGACGAGGCGAGGCTCTCGACGGGTAAGGGCACGTGGTCCGCAACTGTCGATTTCGTTTCCGGAAGCTACTTCTCGGTGCTGGGGCTTAAGCCCGCGCTCGGCCGGCTGCTCGGCCCCGAGGACGATCGCGTCGACGGACGAGCGGAATCGGTGGTGTTGACGCACACGTACTGGCAGACCGAATTCGGCGGTGACCCGGACGTCCTGGGGCGCGCGCTGGCCGTCAACGAGGTGCCGCTAACGATCGTCGGCGTGGCGCCGCGAGGCTTCCACGGTACGGCCGTTAGCGCCCGGCCGAGCGTTTTCGTGCCCATCACGATCGGGAGTGGCGTCTCCGACCCCTTGGCTGCCCGGTTTGCCACGCCGAATCACACTCATCGCGACACTTACTGGGTCCGTCTCTTCGGGCGCCTCGAGCCGGGCGTGACGCGGGAAGGGGCCGCGGCCGCGATGAATACGCTCTATCGCGCGATCTTGAGCGAAGTCGAAGCGCCGCTGCTGGTCGGCGTCGACGAGCAGCAGCGCGAGGCGTATGGCGGAAGACCGCTGGTGCTCGAGCCGGGCGCGCGCGGGCAAACCAGCAGCGGCATACTCGATCCCGCCCGGAACAGCGTCGAGTTGCTGCTGGCTGTGAGCGGCGTGGTGCTGCTCTTCTGCTGCGCCAACGTCGCGGGGCTCATTCTGCTTCGGGCCACGACGCGCAGCGGCGAGGTAGCACTGCGTGCGTCGCTCGGAGCGACGCGCCTGCGCATCGTTTCGCTGCAGCTCGCCGAGTCGCTCGTGCTCGCGCTGCCGGCGGCCGTCTTGAGCCTGCCGGTCGCGTGGTTGACGCTGCGCAGCGCAAGCCAAGTGCCCGGCATACCTGCGACGGGTCCCGACGCGAGCTTGAGCGCGACCGCGGCACTCGTCGCGATCGGCGTCGCGGTGGCAGCGGCGCTCGTCGTCGGACTCCTTCCCGTCCGCGGCCTGATGCGGATCAAACCCGGCAGCGCATTGCAGGCGTTTGGGGCGAGGCACACGGCGACGAAGAGCGTTGCGCGCTTCCGCACCGCGCTAGCGACCGCGCAAGTCGCGCTGTCGATGGCGCTGCTCGCGACGATGGGTGTCTTCGCGCAAAGCCTCGCGAACATTGCGCGCCTCGATCTCGGCGCCGACATCGATTCGGTCGTCATGTTCGAAACGGGGCGCCAGG
>DATFFV010000134.1:0-3576 GCA_035249885.1 Gammaproteobacteria bacterium
GATGCTGCGGATGCTTCGCGATAGTGCGGGCTGCGTGATCGCGAGCGACTCGGCCGCCGCGCGGATGCTGCCCTTGTCGGCCACTTCCGTGAGCTGCCGCAGGTGCTTCAGATCCAAATGACGGATCGAATGTCTCGAGTCGTCCACCACGGCATCCCCGGTCGGAGGCGTCTGCCGCAGTATACTCAGCGCCCGGGGGCCGTTAGCAGTTTCGACGACTGGTGGGGGCGATGAGTTATCAGCCACGCGGAACGGGCGAGTTCGCGACCGCTTTCGGCTCGCTCGCGAGCTACGTCAAGGGCGACATCGAGCTCATCAACGATGACCCCAAGAATTACGCGTTCTCGAACGTCTTCGCGGTCGCAGCGAGCTCGGCGCCGTACGAGAAGGTCGTCGTCGCGAAGAACCGCCAGTACGTGATCGAGGCGTTGCGCGCCGAAGGCACATCGGAGTGGTTCGCGGCCTCGCACGACGAGTTCGCGATCGTCATGGACGGGCGCGTCGAGATCGAGCTCGTGAAGCTGGATTTTCCGGCGACGATCGTGCCGCCCGACGTCGAGGGCTCGGTCATGCTCGAGGGGCCGCCCGTCGGTCGCAACATGGGCTTCCTGCGCCTGCGCCGCGGCCATCAGGCGCTGCTGCCGCCGCGCGCGGCCTATCGATTTCGAGCGACGGCGGGTATCGGCGTCATCGTGCTACAGACGATTCTCGGCCGGCATTCCGTGCAGAAATGGTCGGCGATATGCCCCAGCTGAGCGAGGTCGACGTGGCAGCGTCGGCGCCGAACGAGGCCGGCTATCGGTGCTTCAGCTTGGGCTCGTTCACGTTCTCGCGCGACGAGTATTTCGCGCACGTCGAGTGGGTGTCGAAAGGCACCAAGCTGTCCCACACCATGTCGGCTGACGTGTTCCTGCGCGCGCTCATGCGCGACGTCGCGTGGGGGTTTTTCTACGGCACCGTGAACTTCGACGACGTGTTCGGCACGCGCAACCGTTACGGGCGAGTCGAGTTTTTCGCCGGCTGCTATCACCCCACCTACAAGTCGCAAGGGCTCGATCACCTCGAGACGTTCGACAGCGGCCTCGCCATGCAAACGTGCAAGGCGATCCTGCACGACTGGACCAATACGGGTTACGACCCGTTCGCCGCTCCCATGGAGACCGGGCTCACTTGGATCGGCAAGAAGCTTGGCCACAACACGGCGGCGATCAACCGCGCGCGCGACGCGTGCCGGCGCATGCCGGGCTTGCCCGGCGATCTGCCGCTGCGCACCGATCGCAACCGCTATCCCGTCAACCGTGCGTTCCTCGACGTGCCGCAGGACGAGCCCGAGATCCACGCCGCACCGGGATTCGAAGGCGAGGTGCACGCGTTCAACCTGTTCGCGTATCTGTCCCGGTCCGACGTCACGTGGAATCCTTCCGTGAGCTCGGTGTGCAAGCACAGCCTGTTCTGTCCCACGACCGAGGAGTACATCCTGCCCGTCAAGCATGCCAACGATCGGATCGAGTGGTTCCTGCAATTGAGCGACCAGATCGAGTGGCACATCGAGGATGGCGAGACCGGGTTACCGCGCGCCAACATCACCATGCGGCCGGGCGACGTCGCGGCGATGCCGGCGGACATCCGCCATCAGGGGTTTGCGCGCAAACGCGCCATGCTGCTCGTCTGGGAGAACGCGGATCCCGAGCTGCCGCGCCTGCACGAGCAAGGCGCCGTGCCGCGCACGCCGGCCGAGGAATTCTGGCCGGCACCGCGCCCGCCGAAGAAATAGCCGTCGTCGCTCGACGCGCCCCTTTCCCTTGACTTCGTTTCGGTAGCTGAGGCCTGCCTCGACGGTCAGCCCTGCGGCGCGACGACCGGATTCGTCAGCGTGCCGACGCCGTCGTAGGTGCACTCCATGCGATCGCCGGCCTTGAGCAGGATCGGCGGGGTGCGGGCCGAGCCGACGCCGGGCGGAGTGCCCGTCGCGATCACGTCGCCGGGGCGCAGCGTCACGATGTTGCTCGCGTAGACGACCTGCTCCTGTACCGTGTGGATCATCTGGGCCGTCGTGCCTTCTTGGAGCACTTCGCCGTTCAGCACGAACTTCATCCCCGTGTTGCCGATGTCGCGAATGAATTCTTTGGGCGTGATGAACGGGCCGAGCGGCGCGAACGTGTCGTGGTTCTTCGTGACGAGCCAGTCGGAGCCGAAGCGCGAGTCGCCGCGCCCGCCGCGATCCGACATGTCGTTCTCGAGCGTGTAGCCGAACACGTAGTCGAGCGCGCGGGCTTCGGCGACGCGCGCCGCGGGGCGGCCGATGACGACGCCGAGCTCGCACTCCCATTCGATCTGCGTTCGGCTAACGGGCATGCGCACGGGCTCGCCGTGGGCCGCGATCGCGGCCGGCAGCTTGATGAACATGAAGGGGTTCCAGCGCGTGTCGCCGGTCTTGCGCTCCCAGATGCCCGTGGCGCTCGTCGTGCCGGCCGGCGCCTCGCCGGCCGTCGCGGTGCGAACGTCGCCCTGCCGCCGCGCCATCTCGAGGTCGTGCTCGCGATAGTTGACGGCGACGTTGAGCATCGTCGTCGGAGTAACGGGCGGGAGGACCTTGAGCGCGCCGACGTCGTAGACGTAAGCGGGTCGCGTGTCGCCGACGGTGCGCACGATGTCGACGATGCGCTGGCGCAGGCCGCTGTCGTAGCGCGCGATGAGGTCTTTCATGTCGGTCGGCGCGGCGACCGTCGAGGCGGGGTTCGTGATCGCCGCGTGAGCAGCGCCGAAGTCGATGACGACCGAGTCGCGCAGCACGACGCCCACGAAAGCGCGGCCTTGGCGCTCGAACGTGCCGAGCTTGAACGGCGTCGGTGCGGGTTGGGCTGTGGCCACGACGGAAACGAGCGCGGCGAGCCCTGCGGCGAGCTTAAGTTTCATTGTGATCCCCCTAGAAGATGACGCGGATGCGAGCCCGACTATCGTAGCGAGGTTGCAGGCGGGAACGAAGTGGGAGTTAATAGCCCGATAACCGACTCGGGGGAATCATGAGGGTCAAAACACTACGTTGGGGCGCGGCCTCGGTGGCGGCGCTCGCGGCGGGAGTCGCCAGCGCCCATCACGGCTTCGGCAACTTCGACCGCAGTCGCGAGGTCGCGCTCGAAGGCACGATCACGAAGATCGATTTCGTGAACCCGCACGCCTACGTCTACTTCGAGGCCACGAATCCCGACGGCACGAAGACGGCCAAGCGGTGTGAGATGCGCGCTGCGACGGTGTTGCGGCGCTCGGGCTGGTCGGCCGAGATGTTCAAGGCCGGCGAGCTCATCAAGATCGAGGGCGCACCCGATCGGTTCGACACGAACTCCTGCTACGTCCACACCGTCGTGTTCGCCGACGGGACGACGGCCGACCGCTACGCGCAGCTTTCGAAGCCCGCCGCTGCGCCGGCCGCTGCTGCGCCTCGCGCCGCGCGCTTGCCGAGCGGCGAGCCGAACATCACGGGCGACTGGGCGCCCGAGCAAGTCGTCATGACGGACCCGCGCGGCCGCAGCGGCTCGCTCGTGCCGGTCAGCCGCGTCGACGAGTTCGAACCGGGTG
>DATFFV010000135.1:0-14052 GCA_035249885.1 Gammaproteobacteria bacterium
GCGCAGCCGAGGCGCCGAAGACGACGACGCCGGTGAACGGCGTCTGCGGCGGCTGCCTCTGCGGCGCCGTGACATTCGAAACCGCGGCCACGCCGCGCCGCGTCGCGAACTGCTACTGCTCGCTGTGCCGGCGGCGCAGCGGCGCCGGGTTCGCGAGCACGCTGTTCGCCCCGGTCGACTCCTTTCGTTGGCGCTCGGGACAAGAGCGCGTGCGCCACTACGCCCTGCCCGCGCCGCGCACCTACGCGGCGGACTTTTGCGTGGTTTGCGGCAGTTCCGTGCCGCTCGTCATGGCCGGCTCGCCGCTTGCACTACTGCCCGCGGGCGCGATCGATACGCCGTTACCCAGGTTGCCGGCGGTGCATCTCTACGTCGACTCGAAGGCGGGTTGGTGCGAGATCGGCGGTGCCGACCCGCAGTTCGCCGAGCTGCCGCCGCCCGAGCGGTTCACCGAGCTGTTTCAGTAGGCGCCTGTTCTTGCAAGAGTTGCTCGAACCGCGCCAAGTCCTCGTTGCTCTCGATGCACTCGTATTCGCGAATCCGCTCGCCGGGGCGCAGCCGGAACGTCTCCCGGATCGTCCACGGTTTCGTGAGAACGGCCGGGTCCTCCATCGTGACCTCGTAGCGGATCGTGTCGTAGGAATCGCGCGTGTAGCGCTCCGTGACGCGCAGCTCTTCGGTATGGATGCTGCCGACGCCCGTGAGCCAGGTCTTGTCGTTGAACGACCGGACGTCGACGACGAGCGTGTCGCCGTCCCACCGCCCGACCGACTCTCCGAGATAAGAAGGCTCGGCATCCTCGGGATGCGGGCGCCCGTCCGTCGGGATGATGCGAAACGCGTGATGGATTTCGTAGAGGATGATCACGCGGTCCGGAAGCTGCACGATTTCGAACGGCAACGGCCGGAATTTGATGCGCGGCACGCCCGTCAACAGGCAGCGCGCCATCGGGTCGTCGATGCCGCGGCGCCCGAGAAAATACTGCCGTTGCGCTTCTGCTTCGGGCTTGAAGGGCGGCGCCTCGTTCGAGTTGCCGGGGGGACGGCCCGCGGCCGCGTCGGCCGCGCGCGCCGCGGCGAACGCTTCCTCGCCTTCGAACAAGAGCACCGCGCCCGTCGCGACCCAGATTCCCGACATGTCCGGCTTGCCATCGGTCGTACGCGGTGCCGCCCGCTCGGCGGCCGGTTGCGCACCGAGCGGTCCGGCCAGCACGAGCACCGCGGCGGCCGAAGCGAGCCTTAAACGTAGCGTGTGCGCCATCAGCGACCTCCGGTACCCGCGGGCGGGCCTCCCGCGAGCCTGCGGCCGTCTGCGAGCGTGACCCAACGGACCGCGCCCAAGTTCGGCTCGGTGCGTGCGGCCCACCCCTCGACGGTCACGGTCGCGCCCGTCGTCAGTGTGACGTCGCGGCGCCAGCCTTGCCGCACGAGCATGTTGGGCGGGTAGCCCTCGAAGCGCCAGCGCGTGACGGCCTCGCCCTCCTTGACGTCGATCGAGAAGTGAATATGCGGATTCGTCCACTCGACGCTGACGACCTCGCCCGTGAGCTTGACGAGCTGCTCGCCGTCGAACACGGCGGCGAACGAGTGATGCGCCGCGGCGAAACGCGCAGCGCCGCAACCCGCGACGATGACGAGCCAAACGCAGAATCGGCGCATGAGTTCGCTCCTGGATTGAGCCGACAAGGATTATCCCCGCTGCGCCTCCATCACCTCAAGGAATACGATCCATAACTACGTGGCCATGGTCATGCCGTCAACGGAAGTCGCGCCGAATGAAGTCGGCGCCCTGCTCGGCGATCATGACGGTCGGCGCATTGGTGTTGCCCGCCGTGATGCGCGGCATGACCGACGCGTCGATGACGCGCAGCCCGGCGATGCCATTGACGCGCAGGCGATCGTCGACGACCGCATCCCTGTCGGCGCCCATGCGACAGGTGCCGACGGGATGGAAGATCGTCGTGCCGAGATCGCCGGCCGCGCGCTCGAGCTCGGCGTCGGTCTTAAGCTCGGGTCCCGGCTTCCACTCCTCGGGCTTGAAGCGCGCGAGCGCTTTGGCCGCCATGATGCGGCGCGTGTAGCGCAGACCGGCCACGGCCACGCGCACGTCCTCCTCGGTCGCGAGGTAGTTCAACGTGATCGCAGGATGCACGGCGGCATCGGCGCTCTTGATGCGCACGTGGCCACGGCTCGTCGGGCGCAAGTTGCACACCGACGGCGTGATGGCGTCGAACGGATGCAACGGTGCGCCGAACTTGTCGAGCGACAGCGGCTGCACGTGCCACTCGATATTGGCCGTGGGTTGCGCGGCGTCGCTCTTCGCGAACGCCCCGAGCTGCGACGGCGGCATCGTGAGCGGCCCCGTGCGAAACGCAAGATACTCGAGCCCCATCGCCGCGCGCCCGAGCCACGTGCGCGCGCGGCGATTGAGCGTGACGGTGTTTTGCACCTTGTATATAGAGCGGATCTGCAAGTGATCGTGGAGATTCGTGCCAACGCCCGGCGCATCGTGCACGACGGCTAGCCCAAGTTCCTGCAACAGAGCCGACGGGCCGACCCCGGAGAGTTGCAATAGCTGCGGCGAGCCGATCGCCCCAGCGGCGAGCAGCACTTCACGGCGCGCGCGCAGCGTCTCGCCGCCATGGCCCGGGAAGCGCACCGCGACCCCGGTCGCGCGCCGCGCGCCGTCGCGCGTCTCGATCGTCACGCGTTCGACGTGGGCATGTGTGCGCACCGTGAGATTGGGCCGCTTACGCACGGGTCTAAGATAGGCCTTGGTCGCGCTCCAGCGCACGCCGCGCCGCTGGTTCATTTGAAAGTACGCGTTGCCGAAGTTGTCGCCGCGATTGAACTCGGCGATCTTCGGGATGCCGCATTCGGCCGCGGCGTCGCGCCACGCATCGAGTATCTCCCAGCTTACGCGGCGTTCTTCGACACGCAGCTCGCCGCCGGCGCCGTGGAGCTCGTCGGCCCCATGCTCGTAATCTTCGGAGCGCTTGAATACGGGCAGGACCTCGTCCCACGACCAGCCGCGTAATCCCTGCGCGGCCCAATGGTCGTAGTCGGACTTCTGCCCGCGCATGTAGATCATCGCGTTGATCGACGAGCAGCCGCCGAGCACTTTGCCGCGCGCATAGCCAATGCGGCGGTCGTTCAAGCCGGGCTCGGGCTCGGTGACGTAGCACCAGTCGGTGCGCGGATTGCCTATCGTGTAGAGGTAACCGACGGGAACGTCGATCCAGAAGTAGTTATCCTCGCCGCCTGCCTCGAGCAGCAGCACCGAGGTATGCGCGTCGGCCGACAAGCGGTTGGCGAGCACGCAGCCCGCGGTCCCGGCCCCGACGACGATGTAGTCGAACTCCTGCACTGCAGCCGCATTCTAACGGCTATCGCCGTTGAGGCCGGCAAGCAGGCGCGTTAGATTGGCCTTAAGAGCGGAGAACTGCACATGTCGGCACTTTACGACCGGAGCCACCGCGAGCTGCAACGGCGTTTCGACACGGAACGGCTGGCCGATCGCATCGAGCAGCGGTTGTTCCGCTCTGCGTTGACGGACGAGGACCGGGTGTTCATCGAGCGCCTCGATCTATTCTTCCTCGCGACCGTCAACTCGCGTGGTGAGCCGAGCTGCTCGTACAAGGGCGGCGATCCGGGCTTCGTGCGCGCGCTCGACGCCAAGACTTTGGCGTTCCCGTGCTACGACGGCAACGGCATGTATCTATCGATGGGCAACGTCGCTGCGAATCGCAACGTCGGCATGCTGTTCATCGATCTCTGCTCGCCGAAGCGCTTGCGAGTGAACGGCACGGCGCGCATCGAGCCGCCCGAGCTCGTCACCCCGCGTTTCGCCGAGGCACAATTCGTCGTCGTCGTGGACGTTCGCGAGGTGTTTCCGAACTGCCCCCGGTACATTCACAAATTCGCGCTCGTCGAGCGGTCGAAGTTCGTGCCCCACGACGGCGTGACCACGCCGACACCGGCTTGGAAGCAGATGGACTGGGCGCGCGACGTTTTGCCTCACAATGACCCAGCAACGCGGGCAGGGCTGCCCGCGGTAGAGCAAGGCATAGAGCAATTGCCGAGGAGCGAGCCATGAACGAACGCAAGGATTGGTTCTTACCCGTGAGCATTGGCGCGGCCGTGCTGCTCGTTGGCGGCGGCGCCGCGTACTATTACCTACGCGACGGAGAGCCGGCGCCCGAGCCGGTCGTCGAGGCTCCTGAGCCCGTTGCCGAGACCGTCGCGCCCGACCTCGTGGCCGCGGCCCCGCCGGTACAGCCGCCGCGTGCGCTGCCGCTGCCGCCGCTCGACGATAGCGATGCCGACGTGCTCGGCGGCTTGACCGAGCTCTTCGGTCAACAGGCCGTGATGCAGCACCTCGTGCCCGAGCGCATCGTGCGCAACATCGTCGTGACGATCGACAACGTGCCGCGCCAGCAGATGACGCTGAATCAACGGCCGATCAGACCGACCCAGGGCGCTTTCGTGACGGCAGGCGCCGACGACACACTCGTGCTTGCACCCGAGAACTACACACGCTACGAGGCGTTCGTGACGGTCGCCCGTTCGGTCGACGCGAAGACGCTCGTCGCCCTCTACCGCGGGCTGCAGCCGCTGTTCCAGCAGGCCTACGAGGAGCTCGGCCACCCGAACGCGTCGTTCAATGATCGGCTCGTCGAGGTCATCGAGCACCTGCTCGCGACACCCAACGTGCCGGGCGAGATTCGTCTCGTGCAGCCGAGTGTGTACTACAAATATGCCGACGAGCGGCTCGAGAAGCTGTCGGCCGGGCAGAAGCTGCTGATCCGCATGGGGCCCACGAACGCGGCCGCCATCAAGGCCAAGCTGCGCGACATTCAGGCCGAGCTCTTGTAGCGGCTATTCGATCGCGAGCAGCTCCACCTCGAACGCGAGCGCGGCGCCGCCCGGGATCGATGGCCGGCCTTGGTCACCGTAGGCCGTGTCCGACGGGCAGACGAGCTTCGCCTTGCCGCCGACCTTGATCTTCTGCACGCCCTCGGTCCAGCACGCAATCACACCACCCAGCGGGAACGAGATCGGCTCGCCGCGATCCACGGAGCTGTCGAACACCGTGCCGTCGCGCAGCGTGCCGTGATAGTGGACGCGCACGGTGCTCTCGGCGGTGGGATTCGCGCCCGTGCCTTCGGTCATCGGAATGAAGACGACGCCCGACGGGCTGCGCTCGGCGCCGGGCTCTTTCGCGAGCTCCGCGACCCACGCGTCGCCCGCCTGCTTCTCGGCTACGGCGCCCGCCAACGTGCGCTCTTGCGCGAGGATCTGGAGCCGCGGGCCGTACGTTTCGAGATCGACCTTCGGCGTGTTGCCGAGCGCCACATCGCGAATCCCGTCGGCGACGATCGTGACCTCGGCGTCCGTGAGCTTGAACTCTTGGACGTTGCCGCCGATCACGAGGCCGAGCGCGTAGAGCGTCTTCGCCTCCTCGGTCGCGAGCGCATCCGTGGTCGCGGTCGGCGGTGCGTTCGAATCGGACGGCGAGCATGCGGCGAGCGCGAGCGCCGCCAACGGGGCATAACGCATCATGGGATTCTCCGTGTGCCTGGGATCGGCACGAAAAGACGGCACGCTAGCTGAAACGGCGCGACATTGCCAATCGCGCGGCGGCTACTCGAAGCGCAGGAAGCCCAGCTTGTTGCCACGGCCGTCGGCGTACCAGAGCCGATCGGCGAGGCGCTGCGGCGGCTGGCGGTCGCTGCCGGCCGTGAGGCCGACGCCGCGTGCGTTCCCCGGCAGCGGGAATTCCGTGATCGTGCCGTCCGGCGTCACGCGGCCGAGGGAGGCACCTTTCGTGTACCAAACATTGCGGTCGGGCCCGACCGCGATGTTGGTCGGCGAGCCCGTCGCGCTCGGAATCGCGAACTCGGTGATCTCGCCGCGCATCGTGATGCGCCCCACGCGGTTGCCGGCCACGACGCGCCCGTCGATCGTGCCGTTGAGCTCGACGAACCACATGTTGCCGTCGGCTCCGGCTGTGATGTCGCCGGGTCCCGAGCCCAGGCGCGGCAACGGAAACTCCGTGACCACACCGGCCATCGTGATGCGACCGATCTTGCTCGCGTGGAACTCCGAGAACCAAATGTTGCCGTCGGGGCCAGCCGCGAGCGCGCGCGGACCGCTGCCCTCCGTCGGAATGGCGAACTCCGTGATCGCGCCGGCGGGCGTGATTCGCCCGATCTTCCCGGCGGCGAACATGCCGAACCAAATGTTGCCGTCGGCGCCGAGTGCGATCGCGCGCGGCTGGCTGTCCGGCGACGGAATGCGAAACTCCGTGATCTCCCCGTTCGGCGTGATGCGCGCCATCCGGCTCGAGAGATGCTCCGAGAACCACATATTGCCGTCGGCGCCGAGCGCGATGATGCGCGGGGCGCTCTCCGCCGTCGGCACGTCGAATTCCGTGAGGCCGCTGCCGTCGGGATTCATGCGCCCGATACGGTTGCCGTTGCTCTCCGTGAACCACACCGTGCCGTCGGGCGCGAGCGCGACGGTCGTGGGGCCGCTCGCCGCGTGCGGCAACGCGAACTCGACGACCGTGCCCGTCGCCTCGAGACGCTCGTCGGGCGCGAGCCAACGTTGCTGTGCCGACGCACAACCTGCGACGATCAAGCCAGCCACGATGGCACCCTCTCTGCGCATGGGTCCGATTCCCCGACCGCAATGGTTGATGGTAAACGATACTTCTTCGGAGTGTCGGCGGCAGCCCGATGGTATATTGCGCACCCCTTGGCGCCGGCGGGCGAACGACCATTCCGAAGCCGGCTGGCGGAAACTCGACGGGAAGTAGTGGTTTGCGATATCGCGCGTTGCTCTTGGCGTTGCTGTGCTCGGGGCCCATCGGCCAGGCGGTAGGGCAAGCACCCCCGGAGGGAAGCGGCGCAGCCGCCGGGGGAAAGACGATCGGCATCGTGCGCGCGACGAGCCCGCCCGTCGTCGATGGCAGCCTCGACGACGCCCTTTGGGCGACGGCGACGCTCATCGACGACTTGCACCAGATGAACCCCGTCGAGTACTCCACGCCGACGGAACGCACCGAGATCCGCATCGCCTACGACGACGACGCCCTCTACGTCGGCGCGAAGCTGTGGTATCGCGATACCAGCGCGATCACTGCGCGAGTCCTGCGGCAGGGCGAAGGCTTGAGCAACGAAGACCGGCTCGCCGTGATCCTCGACCCCTACCTCGACCGGCGCAGCGGCTATCGCTTCGAGGTCAACGCGCACGGCGTGCGCTGGGACGCGCTCTACCAGAACACGACGAGCGTCGAGAGCAACTGGGAGGGCATCTGGCAAGCCGCGTCGCACCGCGACGCCGACGGCTGGACGACCGAGATCGCAATCCCGTTCAAGACGCTGTCGTTCAACCCCAACAACGACGCGTGGGGGATCAACTTCGAGCGTGCGGTCCTGCGCGGCGACGAGACGATGGGCTGGGTGTCGCGTAACCGGCAGCTCAATCCCGGCGTCGCGGGCACGGCGACAGGCTTTCATGATCTCGAGCAAGGCGTGGGTCTCGACGTCGTGCCGTCGGTGAGTGTCACGGAGCGCAAGGTCTTCGGCGGCCCGTCCTCGAGCGACATCGAGCCTTCGCTCGACGTGTTCTACAAGATCACGCCGTCGTTGAACGGCGCGCTCACTTTGAATACCGATTTCTCCGCGACCGAGGTTGACGACCGGCAAGTGAATCTCACGCGCTTCGGCCTGTTCTTCCCCGAGAAACGCGACTTCTTCCTCCAGGACGCCGACATCTTCGAGTTCGGCCGCATCGGCGGAGGCGGCAACAACAACTTCGGTGGCGGTGGCGGCGGCGGGGGCGGCGGGGGTGGCGCCAGCGACCAAAACGGCCGGCCGTTCTTCTCGCGCACGCTCGGCTTGAGCAGCGCGGGGCAACCCGTCGATATCGACTACGGCGGCAAGCTCAGCGGCCGCGTCGGCCGTTGGAGCGTCGGCGCGCTCGCCATTCACCAGGGCGAGCAACAGGACGTGACCGGTGCCACACTCGTCGACGAGACCGACATCTTCGTGGGCCGCGTCGCTGCCAACGTGCTCGACGAATCGGCCGTCGGCGTCATCGTGACCGACGGCGACCCGCACTCGACTCGCGACAGCTCGCTCGCGGGCGCCGACTTTCGTTATCGCAACTCGCGACTGCCCGGCGGGCGCGTGCTCGAGGCGCAGACCTGGTATCAGCAGACCGACAACGAGGGCGTCGTCGGCGACGACCGCGCCTACGGTTTCGGCGTGAGCTCGCCGAACAACACGGGGTGGCGCGGCGGCTTCGAGACGCGACAAATCGAGCAGAACTTCGATCCCGCGGTGGGCTTTGTCAACGAGCTCGGCATCCGCCACTATCAGTTCGACTTGGGCTTCAGGCACCGCTATCGCGATCGCATCTTGCGCTCCGTGTTCGCAGGTCTAGAAGGCTCGCGCGTCGAGCGGCTCGACACGGGTGCGCTCGATCGCCAGAGTCTAGGCTTCAGGCTCAACATCGAAGGGTCGAGCCAGGAACGCGGTGTGCTCGGAATCACGGCCAACGAGGAGAACATCCCCGCGGACTTCACGATCTACCGGCCTTCGGACAATGTGCTCGGCAGCCCGAGCTACGACCCCATGCGCGACGTCGTCATTCCGCAGGGCAACTACACGTGGACGCAGCTCTTCATCGGCACACGCACGGGCAATCACCGCAGGGTCTCGGGCTTCTTCGGCCTGAACACGGGCCCCTACTACCACGGCGAGCGCACCGAGCTCCGCTCCGAGCTCGACTGGCGCCCGCACGAGCGCTTGCGCCTCGGCATGTCGTACTCGCGGAACGACGTGGACCTTCCGGATCGGCCCCTCGGCAACGGGGTCCTGCCCGATCAGCACTTCGTCGTGCGCATCGCGACGATTCGCGCGCAGTACGCATTCTCGTCACGTTTGTCGTGGGTCAACCTCATTCAATACGACAACGTCTCGGAGAACCTCGGCTTCAATAGCCGCCTCCACTGGATCCCACAGGCCGGCCGCGAGGGCTTCATCGTCTTCAACCACGGCATGACCGACGCCGACCGGAACGACTCGTTCCACTCGACGAACGCCGACGTCGCCGTCAAGTTCAATTACACGTTCCGGTTCTGACTCCGCATTCAGCTTGCGTTCAAGTCGGCGGGGACAGGATTCCTGCCATGGGAAACTTGGGAGGAGGACCGACATGCGAGCACTTCACGTTGTAGCGGCGGGTGGAATGGCGTGCTTCTTTGCCACGGGTGGGCACGCGGCCGAGAACGGGTTCTACGTCGGGGCGGCCAGGGGCGAGATGAAGACCCGCCACGAAAGCGCGCCCAGCGATCTCTTCGACGAGCAGGACTCGAGCTTCAAGGTCATCGTCGGTTGGCGGCCCGTCGACTGGTTTGCCGTCGAGGGCAGCTATTTCGATCTCGGCGACGTCACGTTGCAGCAGGCCGTGCCCGACTTGTCGCCGTTCAGGCTCGAGCAAAAAGGGTACGACGCGTTCGCCGTGTTCCTCGTCGACATCGCGATGTTCGACCTGTTCTTGAAGGCCGGCGCCGTGAAGTCGAGCGCCGATCTGACCACGAACACGATCGCGGGCCAGGCGAGCTCGGTGGACCACGATACCGATTTCGCTTGGGGCGCCGGCGCGCAGTTCCGCGTACGGAAGCTCACCACACGCATCGAGTACGAGCGGCTCGAAATCAGCAACGGCGACAACTTCAAGCCGCCGCAGGTCGTCTCGGTCGGAGTCACCTGGTCCTTCTGAATTGGGTACGATAGCGCCTCCATGGCGCACGCAGAGATCCAAGAGCCCGGTCGGCAGACCCCCGTCTACGGCGACTACGAAGTCGTGGTCGTCGGCGGGGGTCCCGCGGGCATCGCCGCGGCGCTGGCCGCGGCGCGCGCGGGCCGTTCGACGATCTGCATCGAGCGTTACGGCTTTCTCGGCGGCGCCGGCACCGCGGCGGGCTTGAGCACGTTCTGCGGCCTGCACGCCGTCGTGCACGGCAAGCACGAGCAAGTCGTGCGCGGTCTCGCCGACGATATTCTCGCGCGCCTCGACGCGATGGGTGGGCTCAACAAGCCGCATCTCACGATTCAGAACCAGATCACGGCCCAGGCGTACGACATCTCGGCCTTCAAGATCGCGGCCGACGAGCTCATGAGCGAAGCGCGCGTGCACATGCTTTTTCACGCGTTCGCGACGGGCATCCGCATGGCCGACGAGCGGCACATCGAGGCGGTGTTCGTCGAGACGAAGTCGGGGCGGTTCGCGATTCGCGGCCGGATCTTCGTCGACGGCTCGGGCGACGGCGACGTCGCAGCCTGGGCCGGCGTGCCCTACGAGGTCGGCGACGGCGCCGGCAACATGCTGTATCCGTCGACGATGTTCCGCATCAATGGCGTCGATCCGGCCAAAGCCGGTCGGGCGTGGGAGCTCATCCCGGGGCTCATGGACGAGGCCGAGAAGAACGGCCGGCGTTTCCCGCGCAAGAAGCCGATCGTGCGTCCGCAGCGCAACCCGATCGAGTGGCGCGCGAATCTCACGCAGATCAAGAACCCGAACGGCACGGCCGTGAGCGGCATCGACGCACGCGAGCTCTCCTACGGTGAAGTCGAAGGCCGGCGGCAGTGCTGGGACACCTTCCAGTTCATCAAGGAAAGCACGCCGGGATTCGAGAATGCGTACATCGTCGAGATCGCGCCGCAGATCGGCATCCGCGAGACGCGGCGCATCCGCGGCGAGTATGCGCTCACGGGCGACGACATCCTGCAATGCCGCGACTTCGACGACACGATCGGCGTGCAAGGCTGGCCCATCGAAGCGCACATCAAAGGCGACGTGAAGTTCGTGTTCGCGCCTCCGATGTCGCGCGGCTTCAACGCGATCCCCTACCGCATCATCGTGCCGCAGAAGGTCGACAACCTGTTCGTCGTCGGACGCTGTGCCTCGATGACACACGAAGGCCAATCGTCGGCGCGCGTCTCCGGGCCGTGCTTCGTCATGGGTCAGGCTGCGGGCACGGCGGCCGATCTCGCGCTCAAAGCGCACGTCGCGCCGCGAGCGGTCGATGTGGCAGCACTGCAGCAGCGCCTGCGCACCGACGGCGCCAACCTCGGGTAAGAGGTGCCGGTGTTACGGTTTCGGTCCAACCGAACGGAGGTGACGGTGTCAGTGTTTCGGTTGGACCGAAACCGTAACACCGGCACCTCCGCAAAGCTGCTCGCTGCGCTCCCAGAGCCGCCGCGCACCGACATCGTCGCAGGCAACGGGATCGAGCGGCCGTTCGCGGCAGCGGTCGAAAAATTTGCCGCTGACACCCGCGACCTCGGCTGCGCTCGCAAGGTACACGACAGTCTTGGCGCCTTCGGCCGACGTGAGCAGCAGCGGTTTCGCGAGCACCGTGAACACGCGACCGATGAAACCGAGCTGATTGAAGATGTTCGTGGCGACGACGCCGGGATGCAGGCTGTTCGCCGTGACCTCGCGCCCCGCTACGCGCCGCGCGAGCTCGCGCGTGAACAGAACGTTGGCGAGCTTCGAGTCCGAATAGGCCTTGAGGCTCCGGTACTTGCGGCGCTCCCAATTCAGGTCGTCGAGCTCGAGGGTGCCGCGGCGATAGGCCATCGACGCCACGTTCACGATGCGCGCCGGCGCACTCGCCTTGAGCTTGTCGAGCAGCAACGTCGTCAGCAGGAACGGCGCGAGATGATTGACGCCGAGCAGCCACTCGAAGCCGTCGCTCGTGAGGCGCCGGTGCCGCGCGCTCGTGCCGGCGTTGTTGACGAGCACGTCGAGCCGCGCGTGACGAGCGGCGATGTCGACCGCGAGCCGGCGCACCGCTGCGAGCGAGGCGAAATCCGCGACGACGCCGGTGACGTGCGCGTTGCCCGAGGTGCGCACGATCTCGTGGCACACGGCGCCGACCTTGGCTGAGTCGCGCCCGTGCACGAGGACGGTGGCGCCGAGAGCCGCGAGCGCTTCGGCCGTGGCGCGGCCGATGCCGTGCGTGGCGCCCGTGACGAGACAAGTACGTCCCGTGAGCTCGGTCATCGCCGCCTAGTCAAGGCTCAATGCGCAGCACCGCTGCCGGCCGCTACGCGCGACGGCTCCCGAGAGCGATCTCGTAGGCGAGCAACGGCAGCACCCACACGGCCCAGATGGCCGCCGTCGACATCTCGGGCCGCGAAACGCCCCACCAGGCTTCGTAGGGGACGTAGTCCGTGACGAGGCGAAACACCACGAACGCGAACGTCACGATATAGCTGCGAATCATCCACTGCTTGTGCAGCAGCAGATTGCGCTTGCGGATGGCGTATAGCGCCGTGCCCGTCGTGGCGAGCCACGCGAGCGCGAGGCAGACGAGCCCCGCTGCCCACGCGAACCCGAAGAGGGCCGACGTGAACGACAGCACGAACGCCCCGAACGATCCGAGCAGAACCCCGAGCACGTACAAGCGACCGGTCCAGGGATGGACGGTCATCGCTTGTACGTTGAGCCCAGTCCAGACTTGCCACACGCCGGCCAACAGGGCGATCAAACCGCCCGTGACATGGGCGATCAGCGGCAACCGGAACTCCCAGTAGTAGCCGTAGACGGTTTCGCTCCAGACGAAGTACCGCAGGACGCTCTGGTAGACGAAAAAAATCGCGACCAAGGCCACGACCACCGGGAGCGATTTCTTGAGCCCGTTCGATCCCGAGATCCGGGCGCTGTTTACCGTTGCCATCGTGCCCCCCGCTTGAACCAGGGCGACTATACACCGCCGCGCCCGCGCGCCACGCAGGCCGTCAAGTCGGCCGTCATGCCCGAGGCGACAACGCCCGCGCCGTCCGGCAGAATCGGCCCGTGACTACGCGACGCAAGCTGCGCAGCAATCTCGAGCCGGGCTCTGTGCCGTGGTCCGGGCGCCGCGCGCAATGGCGCGCGCTTGGTTTGAGCGACGCCGATCTCGAGAAGCCGAAGATCGCCATCGTCAACTCGTCGAGCGAGCTCTCGAGCTGCTTCAGTCACCTCGACGGGCTCGCCGACGAGCTCAAAACCGCGATCCGCGCTGCGGGCGGCGTGCCGTTCGAGATCCGCACGGCGGCGCCGAGCGACTTCGTCACGAGCGCGGGCAAGCGCGGCGCGTACATCCTGCCGACGCGCGACCTCATCGCCGCCGACATTGAAGTGCAAGTCGAAGGCGCGCTGCTCGACGGCATGGTGTGCCTTGCGTCGTGCGACAAGACGACGCCGGGCCAGCTCATGGCCGCGGGCCGGCTCAACGTGCCGACCATCGTCGTCGTTTGCGGCTATCAGAAAGCCGGCGTCTATCGCGGCCAGCACACGGATATCGAAGACGTGTTCTTGAAGACCGGCTATCTCACGTCGGGCGCCGTGACGCTCGACGAGGTCAAAGGCATGGCCGACGTCGCGATTCAGAGTCCCGGCGTCTGCCAGGGCATGGGCACAGCGAACTCGATGCACGTCGTCTGCGAGGCGCTCGGCATGGCGCTGCCCGGCAGCGCGCCCGTGGCCGCCGGCAGCCCGAAGATGCACGCGCACCTGCGCACCGCCGGCGCACGCATCGTCCAGATGGTGTGGCAGGACTTGAAGCCGCGCGACATCATGACGGCGGGTGCCGTGCGCAACGCCGTGCAGCTGGTGCTGGCGGTCAGCGGCTCGATCAATTGCGTGAAGCACCTCCAGGCGATCGCGACCGAAACCGAGATCGATATCGACGTCTATGAGACGTTCGCCGACTACGCCGATCGCGTACCGCTGCTGGCCACCGTCAAGCCGAACGGCAACGCGCACATCGAAGATTTTGAAGCCGCGGGCGGCGCGCGTGCCGTGCTCAAGCGCCTCGAGCGCCAGCTCGACTTGGGCGCTCGCTCCGTGTCCGGGCAGACGCTCGGCGAGATTCTGGCGGCCACGACCGTCGCCGACGAGCGCACGATCGCCACGCTCGACAAGCCGTTCTCGAAGCGCCCCGCGATCGTCATCGTGCGCGGCAGTCTGTTACCTGGCGGCGGCATCGTGC
>DATFFV010000136.1:0-3785 GCA_035249885.1 Gammaproteobacteria bacterium
CACGCGGTGCTGCCGCCGGCCGTCTACGAATTCCTGACGCCGTCGACGTCGCGCTTCGATCGGCCCGTGCTCGGCGCGACCGCGAACGACCCGACGGGCGGCTACGCGCCTACGCCCGCTCCCGACGTGGGCAGCATCGACTTGCGGCAGCAATCGTTACCGCCGCGTGGCCTCGTACCGCGGGTCGCCCCGCCGCTGAACGGCGCGGCATCGAATCAATGGGCCGTCGACGCGACGCGCGGCGCGAGCGCCCGCGCCGTGCTCGCCAACGATCCGCACTTGAGCCTGCGGCTGCCGAGCACGTTCTATCGCGTCGAGCTCGCGTGGCCCGGCGGTGTCCTGCGCGGCGTGAGCATTCCGGGCTTGCCGGGCGTGCTCATCGGCGCGAGCACGAGCGTCGCCTGGGGCGCGACCGTCAGCAACGCGGACCAGGCCGACTGGGTCGTCGTCGAGGTGGATCCGCGGGACGCGACTCGCTACCGCACGCCCGAGGGCAGCGAGCCGTTCGTCGTGACGACGACGGAAATCGTCGTGGCCGGCGGCGCGCCGGAACGAATCGCAGCTCGGAGCACGCGTTGGGGTCCGGTCGTTGGCGAGGATTGGCGCGGCCGGCCGCTCGCGCTGCACGCGACGTGGCTCGAGCCGCAAGGGCTCGACTTCACGATCCTCGAGCTCGCGACAGCGACCGGCGTCACGAGCGCCGCCGCGATTCTCGCGCGTTGGAACGGCCCGTCGCTGAACTGGATGCTCGCCGATGACGCGGGTCGGATCGCGTGGCTCGTCAACGGCCCACTGCCCGCGCGCGTCGGCTTCGACGGCTCTCGCCCCGAATCGCTCGCCGACGGCGGCCGCGCGTGGCAAGGCCGCCTCGTGCCGCCGCAACGCGTCGGCGGCGCCGACGGCGCGCTGTTCACGGCCAACAGCCGCACGTTGCCGAGCGGCGAGGCCGACCGCGTGAGCCGCATGTGGATGCGGCCGCTGCGCGCGAAGCGCATCGCCGACTTGCTGGCGGGACAGCGCACGTTCGCCGAGCCCGAGCTTCTCGCGATGCAGCTCGACACTCGCGCGGAGGGTTACGAAGTGCTGCGCGCGGCCGTGCTCGACTCCGTGCCGGCCGACGACCCCGAGCCCTTGTTGCGCCGGGCGCGCGGGCATGTGCGGGATTGGAACGGTAACGCCGACGTCGGCGAGCCGGGCTTCCGCCTCCTGCAGGCTTACTACGGCCGGTTGCTCGAGGCCGCGATCGCGCCGTTGCTCGCGCCCGCCGTCGCGGCCGATCCCGGTTTCGTCTACCGCTGGCCGCTCGCCGACGAGGTGCTGCGAAGGCTGCTCGACGAGCGCCCGCCGCATCTCTTGACGCGCGAGCACGCGAGTTGGCCCGCGCTGCTACGTGCCGTTCTGCACGAAACGGCGCTCGATCTCGAGCGCCGACGCGCGGGGCTCGACGCTCCGTGGGGTCAGGTCAACGAGCTCGACGTGCAGCATCCGTTGGCGCCGTCGCTCGGGCCGTTCGGCCGCCTTCTCGCGCTACCGCGCGCGCCGCTGCCGGGCTCGATGGTGTCGCTGCGCGTGGCCGCGCCGAGCTACGGCGCGGTGCTGCGTATGGTCGTAGCGCCGGGCGCGCCCGAGAACGGCATCTTGCAGCTCGCCGGCGGTCAGAGCGGGCACTTCTTGTCGCGGCACTTCAAGGATCAACAAACGGACTGGCTCGACGGCACGCCCACGCCGTTTCTCGCGGGCGCACCCGTCACGCGTTTCGTGCTGCGGCCGCCGCCGCGCTAGCGGGCGCCGCTGCGCTAGTTGAACACGCCCTGCTCGATCGTCGGCGGCTCCGCGTCGCCGAAGTGCGGATGCACGGCCCAGAGCTCGTCGCCGACGGCGGCCACCGTCGTCGCCTGGCCCGCGAGCGGCGCAACGCCGGCGCGCTGCGCGGTGGCCCAATCGTCGCTGCTCGTGAACGCGACGAGCTGCGGCGTCGTAGCGTCATTGCTCGTCGCGACGAGGCGGCCGTCCGCGGCCCAGACGATGCCGTCTTGACCGCCGACGGGCTCGGCGACGTTGACCTGCGTCGTGCCCGCGGGATTCGCGACCGGCACCTTATAGGTGTTTTGTCCCGCGACGACGAGCAGGTAGCCGCCGTCGTGATGGACGATGCCGTTGAGCTGCGAGCCTTCGGGAAGACTCGTGAAGCGGTGCAGCACCGACGCTCGATAGTCGGTGCCCACGCGGTAAATGACACCTTGGAACGTATCGGTCAGGTACGCATTGCCGTCGCCGTCGACCGTGACGTCGTTGGCGAAATACGACGGTGCGGTAGGCGTGCCGATGACGGCCGCGAGATCGACCATCGCAAGCCGCTCGCCCGTCGTCAAGTTGTAGACGCCGAGCTTCGCCTGGCCGGTGCCGCCGCCGCCGAACACGGCGGAATCGGAGTTCGCGACGAGCAGCCGGTCGCGCGGCTCGTCGGCCTCGATGCCGATCGACGACTTGAGATCGGCATCGCGCACGAACGGCACGACACTGCCGTCACGCTCGATCTCGAAGATCGTGCCCTCGGCGAGCGAGCCTACGAGGAATCGACCGTTGGCTTGGTCGTACTCGACGCCCTCGGGGATGAAACCGCCGCGCTCCGCGGTGATGACTTCGCCCCGCGGCGCGGCCGGCGTGGCGGGTGGTTCCGGCTCGGGCGAGCACGCGGCCGCGAGAACGGCACCAACGGCTGTGAACGCGATGAACGGATTACGCATCGACAGGCCCTCCGCTTAAGGAAGGCCCGGATGGTAGCACGCGCGCTAAACGGAGCCGAAACAACGACATAGGTCTCGGCTATCCTTGAACCAATGGATCAGAGCGCCCTGCTGCTCGCGGCCGTGCCCATTGCGGGCTTTGCCGCAGGTTTCATCAACACGCTCGCGGGCAGCGGCTCGCTGCTCACGTTGCCGATGCTGATCCTGCTCGGGCTGCCGGCGAATGTCGCGAACGGCACGAACCGCGTCGGCGTGCTGCTGCAGAACATCGTGTCCGTCGCGACGTTCCGGCAGCGCGGTGCGCTCGAGCTCAAGGGCTCGTGGAAGCTCATCGTGCCGACCGTCGTGGGCGCCGTCGTCGGCGCCGAGCTCGCCGTCGATCTCGACGAAACGATGCTACGCCGCGTCATCGGTGTGCTCATGCTCGTGCTATTAGGCGTCATGCTCTTCAAGCCCGAGCGCTGGATCGCCGAGCACGCGACGCGGCGCGAGCCGCGCCTCCTCGTCGAGGTGCCGCTGTTCTTCGCGATCGGCGTCTACGGCGGATTCATTCAAATCAGTGTCGGGCTGTTCCTGCTCGCGGGCCTCGTGCTCGGCGCCGGCTACAACTTGGTCGGCGCGAACGCGATGAAGAATCTCATCGTGCTCGTGTTCACGGTCGCGGCACTCGCCGTGTTCGTGATCAACGACCAAGTGGACTGGATGCTCGGTCTCTTGCTCGGCGCGGGGCAGGCCGTCGGCGCGTGGGTCGCCGCGCGCGCCGCGGTCAGGCGCGGTGCAGCGTTCGTGCGTTGGACGGTCATCGTCATCGTCGTGGTGTCGGCCGCGGCGTTGCTCGCGGGCGTGGGCCTGTAGACTAGCCGCATGTTGCACCGACATAGCGAACGTCATCGCGCGCAGCGCATCGGCTGGCTGCGCGCGGCCGTGCTCGGCGCGAACGACGGCATCGTCTCGACGGCGAGCCTGCTCGTCGGCGTCGCGGCCGCGGACGCGAGCCACGCGGCCGTGCTCACGGCCGGCATCGCGGGCGCCGTGGCC
>DATFFV010000137.1:0-10232 GCA_035249885.1 Gammaproteobacteria bacterium
TGGCGGCGGCCACCGCCGCCGTGGGGCGGTCGATGCGTGCGCGGCTGATTCGGCAACGTCGTCACGAGCGCGTTGTGGTCGAACGTCGCGACGGGGATCTTGCGGCCGATGAATGCTTCGATGTCGGGAAGCGAGATCGCGTAGGTCTCGCACCCGAAGCTGATGGCGTCGCCGGCGGCGCCCGCGCGTGCGGTGCGGCCGATGCGATGCACGTAGTCCTCGGGATCCTGCGGCAGGTCGTAGTTGAACACGTGGCTCACGCCCGGCACGTGCAAGCCTCGTGATGCGACGTCCGTGCCGATGAGGACGTCGAGCTCACCGGCCTGAAAGTCTTTGAGCATGCGCAGTCTCTTGCGCTGCGGCACGTCGCCCGAGAGTGCCTCGGCTTTGATGCCGTTGTGTTGCAACGCGTCGCGGAGGCGATCCGCCTCGCGGCGCGTGTTGACGAAAACCATCGTGCGGCTCACGTCGCGATCGCGCAGTAGTGTAAGGAGCAGCGGCAACTTCTCCTCCATCGCCGGAAAGTAGATGCACTGCGTGACGCGATCGACCGTCATCTTGTCGGACTCGATGCGCACGAGCTCGGGATCGTTCATGTGCTCATAGGCGAGCTCAAGGACGCGATGCGAGAGCGTCGCCGAGAACAGCATGTTCAACCGTTGGTCGTGCTCGGGCAGCCGCCGCAAGACGAAGCGGATGTCCTTGATGAAGCCGAGATCGAACATGCGATCGGCCTCGTCGAGGATCAGCACCTGGATTCCGCGCAAGCCGAACACACGCTGCTTGTAGAAGTCGATGATGCGTCCCGGGGTGCCGATGAGCACGTCGACCCCGGCCGCGAGCGTCTCACGCTGTTTGTCGTAATCTGTGCCGCCGAAGGCGAGGCCGAGCGCAAAAGGCAAATATTTCCCAAGCGCGGTCGCATCGGCGTGCACTTGCACGGCGAGCTCTCTCGTCGGCGCTAGAATCAACGCGCGCGGCGCCGGCGGCCCGTCGTCGACGACGGGTCTCGGCGACCGCTCGAGCCGATGGAACATCGCGAGCAGGAACGCGGCCGTTTTGCCCGTGCCCGTTTGCGCCTGGCCCGCGACGTCTTGGCCCTCGAGCGCCATCGGCAGAGTCTTGCTCTGAATCGGAGTGCAGTGAACGAACCCGGCGTCGGCGATGCCCCGCTGCAATCCTTCCGATAACGGTAGGTCGGCAAAGCGCAGCTCGGTGAGGTGGTGGCTCGAAGGGGCGGCGGTGTCTATATCGGACCTCGATACTTGCAAATTCACGTCTCGACAGTTAAAAATAACGTACGCCCTCCTAGATACCCACTAGTATTCCTGCGAGCCTCGAAGGAAGCACCTGCCGCAGATTGTGCCTGACCCGCCAGGCGGCGTCACTTTCGGCTTAGCTCAACCGGGTTTATCGACTTTCGCCTACCCGCCTCGGAGGGCCTTGGAGGGGGCGGCATATCAGGAGGATTCAGCCTTGTGAGTGAGATCGTACATACGACAGACGCGGCTTTTGAACAGGACGTCGTGAAATCTAAAGAGCCCGTGCTGCTCGACTTCTGGGCCGAATGGTGCGGCCCTTGCAAGATGATCGCCCCGATTCTCGACACCATCGCCGCCGAGTACAAAGACAAGCTCCGCGTCGTCAAGCTCAACATCGATGAGAATCCCAAGACGCCACCCAAATTCAACATCCGCAGCATTCCGACTCTGCTCTTCTTTCGAAACGGCGCGGTTGCCGCGCAACAAGTCGGCCTGGTTTCCAAAGCACAACTCGAGTTGTTTCTCGAGAAGAACCTAATGACACACGCACCTAATTCAAAACTTCCTGGGATGCAATCGTGAGGGGATATCTAGGTAATTCGGCACGCGCGCGAATGAAAGACGGCCCGCATCAAGGGGGCGGCGACGGCAACGGCAAGCGCAACCGGCGCAATCGCGGTGGCGGCGGCGGTGGCGGGGGTCCGATGCGCGAGGAGTTCCCCGACGACGAAGAGTTCGACGTCATTCCGGCCGCGGAGCTCGCATCGACAAAAAGCGCGATGAACCTCGCCGAGCTCAAGACGCGGCCCGCGGCGGCACTCGTCCAGCTCGCGGAGTCGATGGGGCTCGAGAACCTCGCACGCTCCCGCAAGCAAGACATCATCTTCTCGATCTTGAAGTCGCACGCCAAGAACGGCGAGCACATTTTTGGCGAAGGCGTGCTCGAGATCCTGCAGGACGGCTTCGGCTTCCTGCGCTCGGCAGACGGCTCGTATCTCGCGGGCCCCGACGACATCTACGTGAGCCCGAGCCAGATTCGCCGCTTCAACCTGCGCACGGGCGACACCGTGTCGGGACTGATTCGCCCGCCGAAAGACGGCGAGCGCTACTTCGCGCTGCTCAAGGTCGGCGAGATCAACCACGACGCGCCCGAGAACGCGAAGAGCAAGGTGCTCTTCGAGAACCTGACTCCGCTGTTCCCGAAGAAGCGGCTCAAGCTCGAGCAGGGCAACGGCAGCACGGAGGATTTGACGGCGCGCATCATCGACATGGTCGCGCCTATTGGCAAAGGCCAACGCGGCCTCATCGTCTCTCCGCCGAAGGCCGGCAAGACGATGCTGCTGCAAAACATCGCGGCCTCGATCGCAGCGAATCATCCCGACGTGCAGCTCATCGTGCTGCTCATCGACGAGCGGCCGGAAGAGGTCACCGAGATGGAGCGCACCGTGCGCGGCGAGGTGGTGTCGAGCACGTTCGACGAGCCCGCGACGCGCCACGTGCAGGTGGCCGAGATGGTCATCGAGAAGGCGAAGCGCCTCACGGAGCACAAGCAAGACGTCGTCATCCTCCTCGACTCGATCACGCGCCTCGCGCGCGCCTACAACACCGTCGTGCCGTCGTCGGGCAAGGTGCTCACGGGCGGCGTCGACGCGAACGCGTTGCAGCGGCCGAAGCGCTTCTTCGGCGCGGCGCGCAACATCGAGGAGGGTGGCAGCCTCACGATTATCGCCACGGCCCTCATCGACACGGGCTCGAAGATGGACGACGTCATCTACGAGGAGTTCAAGGGCACGGGCAACATGGAGATCCACCTGGATCGCCGCATCGCGGAGAAGCGCGTGTTCCCCGCCATCAACATCAACCGCTCGGGCACGCGTAAGGAAGAGCTGCTGACGGCCCCCGACGAGCTGCAGAAGATGTGGGTACTGCGCAAAGTGCTGCATCCGATGGACGAGCTCGCGGCCGTCGAGTTCTTGCTGTCGAAGCTGCAGGACACGAAGACGAACGCCGACTTCTTCGAATCGATGAAGCGGTAGGCACGCTCGGCGATCCTGCGCCGCGGACGGGCGCTGCCGCGAATGGCAGTCGCCGCCTTTTCTCCACCGCCTCCCGGCACTGCCATTGAGGGCAGTCGCCGGGGACGCCGTAAATACATCCCTGTAGGCTCGCGCGCGGACATCCATGTCCGCGAGCGCCCCGGCGACTACCCTCAATGTCAGTGCCGGGAGGCTACGTCACCGCGACTCGCGTGACTCTTCCCGGTGGATGGCGCGGTGGCCGATGTCGGAGCGGTAGAAGGCGCCGTCCCAGGTGATGTTGCGTACACCTGAATAGGCGGCGTTGCAGGCGGCGCGCACGGTCGCACCGGCGCCGACGACGCAGAGCACGCGGCCGCCGTCCGTGACGACCTTGCCCCCCGCGAGCTTCGTGCCGGCGTGGAAGACCTTGACGTCCTTGCCTGTCGCGGCATCGAGGCCGGCGATCGGCTTGCCCTTGTCGTAGCCGTCGGGGTAGCCACGGCTCGCCATGACGACGCCGACCGTGGCGCGCGCGTCCCAGTCGAGCGACTTCTCGCCGAGCGTGCCGTCGAAGCACGACGACAACACGTCGAGCAGATCCGAGCGCAGGCGAAACAGGATTGGCTGCGTTTCGGGATCGCCGAGGCGGCAGTTGAACTCGATGACGCGGGGCTGGCCCGCGCCGTCGATCATAAGGCCCGCGTACAGGAAGCCGCGATAGGCAATGCCGTCGGCCGCGAGCCCGCGCACGGTCGGTAGCATGACCTGCTGCATCACGCGCTCGTGCACGGCGTTGGTCACGACGGGCGCCGGCGAATAGGCGCCCATTCCGCCGGTGTTGGGCCCGCGGTCGCCGTCGTCGCGCGTCTTGTGGTCCTGCGAGCTCGCGAGCGGCACGACCCGCGTGCCGTCGACGACCGCGATGAAGCTCGCTTCCTCGCCCGTGAGGAAATCTTCGATGACGACCTTGGCCCCCGCGTCGCCGAACTGCCGCTGGCGCAGCACACGGTCGAGCGTTTGCTCGGCCTCGGCGAGAGTCGGCGCGATGATGACCCCTTTGCCGGCCGCGAGCCCGTCGGCTTTGATGACGATCGGTGGCTTCTGCGCGCGCGCGTAGTCGCGCGCCGCGGCGAAATCCGTGAATGTGCGATAGGCGGCGGTCGGGATCCCGTGCCGAACGAGGAACTCCTTCGTGAAGGCCTTGGAGCCCTCGAGCTGTGCGCCTGCGGCCTTCGGCCCGAAGCACTTGAGACCCGCGGCCTCGAAGCGATCGACGATGCCCGCGACGAGCGGGATCTCGGGCCCGACGACCGTGAGCGGTACTTGCTCGGCGCGGGCGAGCTCGATGAGCCCGTCGTGGTCCGCGACGCCGACGGCGACGTTGCGCGTTTTGCGCTCGGTGGCGGTGCCGGCGTTGCCCGGCGCGACGATGACCTCGCTGACGCGTGGCGACTGCGCGAGCTTCCAGGCGATCGCGTGCTCGCGTCCGCCGCTGCCGATGACCAAGACCTTCACGCCGCTCGCCCCATGCGTCAGTGGCGGAAATGGCGCATGCCCGTGAAGACCATCGCTACGCCAAGCTCGTCGGCGGCGCGTATGACCTCGTCGTCACGCATCGAGCCGCCGGGTTGCACGATGGCGCGCACGCCGCGCTCGGCAGCCGCGTCCACGCCGTCGCGAAACGGGAAATAGGCGTCGGACGCCAGCACCGCTCCCTGCACCTCGAGCTCGGCCTCCTCGGCCTTGAGCGCGGCGATGCGCGCGCTCATGACGCGGCTCGGCTGGCCGGCGCCGATGCCGATGGTGGCGCCGTCGCGTGCGAGCACGATCGCGTTCGACTTCACGTACTTGACGACGGTCCAAGCGAACTTGAGATCGTGGAGCTCGGCGGCCGTCGGCGCGCGCTTCGTGACGACCTTCGCCGTGGCGGGGTCGACGCGTCCCGAGTCCGCGTCCTGCACGAGCAGGCCGCCTTCGATGGTCTTGAGCTCGAAGCTCGGCCGTCGTGAGGCCGTCGACGCTCGCGGCCAGCCCGTCGCGAGCACGCGAATGTTCGGCTTCCTGGCGAGCACGGTGCGCGCCGGTTCGGCGACTTCGGGGGCGACGACCACCTCGGCGAATTGGCGGCCCACGATCGCTTCGGCGGACGCTTGGTCGAGCGCGCGATTGAAGGCGATCACGCCGCCGAACGCCGACGTCGGGTCGGTGCGATAGGCCAGCTCGTAAGCCTTGACGGGCGTCGTGGCCGTCGCGATGCCGCACGGGTTTGCGTGCTTGACGATGACGCAGGCCGCAGCCTCGAACGCCTTGACGGCTTGCGTCGCAGCGTCGGCGTCGACGAGGTTGTTGAACGACAGCTCTTTGCCTTGAAGCTGCGCCGCGTGTGCGACCGAGCCCGGGAGGTGCCCGGGTGTGCGGTAGAGCGCCGCGCGTTGGTGCGGATTCTCGCCGTACCGCAACGTCTGCGTGAGGTCGAAATCGAGCAGCAGGGGATTCGCCCAGTCCTCGGCAGCCGTGCTGTGCGTCTGCAGATAGTGGCTGATCGCGGCGTCGTAGCGCGCCGTATGACTGAAGGCCTTGATCGCGAGCTGCCGGCGCAGCGCCGCGGGGATGGGACCGTCGGCGAGCGCTGCGAGCACGGGCTCGTAGTCCCGATGGTCCACGACGACCGCGACGTGCTCGTGATTCTTCGCGGCGGCGCGCAGCATCGCAGGACCGCCGACGTCGATGTTCTCGATGGCCTCGGCGTCGGTGCAATCGGGCCGCGCCGTCGTCGCTTCGAACGGGTAGAGATTGACGACGAGCACGTCGATGACGCCGATGCCGTGCGTCGCGAGAACGGCGTCGTCGACGCCGCGGCGAGCCAGCAGGCCGCCGTGAACGTGGGGGTGCAGGGTCTTGACGCGGCCGTCCATGATCTCGGGGAATTTCGTAATGGCCGCGACGTCGGTGACGGCGACACCCGAGGCGCGCAGCGCCTGGGCCGTGCCGCCCGTCGAGACGACTTCGAAGCCGAGCCGCGCGAGCCCCGTGGCGAACGGCACGAGGCCCTGCTTGTCCGCGACGCTCAGAAGCGCGCGGCGCGGCGCGGCCTCTTTGCGGCGCGCCGTGCCGGCCGAGGGTGTGGAAGCGGTCTTGCGCGGCGTCCTACGGCGTGCGCTCATCGACCCTGAAGCTTGTAGTCTTTGAGCTTCTTGCGCAGCGTTCCGCGGTTGATGCCGAGGATCTCGGCAGCCTCGCTTTGGTTGCCCTTGGTATAGCCCAAAACGGCGCGGAACAAGGGTTTTTCGACCTCGCCGATGACGAGCTGGTAGAGGTCGCCCGGTTTGTGGCCGTTCAAGTTCTGGAAGTAGCTGACCAAGCACTCATCGGTGAGGCTGCTCAGCGGTTTGCTGCGCACGCCCATATGCACGGCATGCGTCGTGGTCCGTTTCGTTTTCTTGCGCGAAGTTTTTTTGTTGCTCGTCATGGCCGTCATCACGTTCTCCCCCTAGAACGTCCCACGCCGCTGAGTCGGTATCCACCCTAGCGTTCACGATCGCGCCGCAGTACGAAAGCCGCTGCGCCCCGGCGTAAGCCAGGTGCGATCGTTTGACGCTAACCCCGTTTCTTGCAGTAGAAGTACCGACTCAGGGTGCGGCGATCATAGCACGGCAGTGGAGAAAATTTGCTCGCGTTTTTTGCGTGTGACAGAACGTCACAGAAATACGTCGTCGGTACCGCAGGTTACTAGAGATGGCTCGACTTCGAGGCAAACATCGAGCTCGAATCCGTACGCGTCGGGACCGGGATCGACGACTTCCATCTCTGCGCGCGTCGTTTCTCCGGGTGACATCAAGCGCTCGCGCGACGACTCGCGCGACAAATATTCTGCGGGCGTGAAGATGCGGCTGCTCACCGCTTTGTCCGAGCGATCTTTGAGACGCAACTGCACCGCCGGATACGGTTGACGAAGCGGCCCGCGATTCTGGATGCGGGCCGTGATCTTCAAGCTGCTTAGCCCGCGTGCGTTCGGCTCGGCGCTCGCGACCCAATCGAGGATCTCGTATTGCCGCACGTCCCAGCGCGGCTCGAGCTCGGTGCCGAGCAGCGCGTAGGCGTCTTGAATCAGCGGACCTAACGTCGCGTGGCTCGCGATATCCGCACGAAAATAGTGCACGGCCTGTACGCCGAGCGCGACTAGCGCGAGCGCTGCCGCCGCGCTCCACCAGCGGCTCGCGGGCTTGCGCTCCGGTGTAATGCCAAACGCGGACCACGGCTGCGGGCCGTCCGCGGGCGGGGCGTTCACGGTCGCAGTGAGAACCTCGTCGACTCGTCGCGCGCTGATGGGCGCGGAGCCCTCGGCCGCAGCACCCGACTCACTGTCCGCAGCGCGCTCCTCGGCCTCCGCGATCGTAGCCTCGGCAACGACGTCGGTCGTGCGCGAGGCGACGCTCTCGGCGGCCGTTTCGGGCGGTGGGATCGGTGCTGCGGCGGCGCTAGGCTCGGCCGGGCCCACGGCCGTGGGTGGCTCGGTGCGCCGTGTAGTCGTGAGCACGCTCGTCGGCGGCGGCGCATCGAACGACTTCGCGCCGGGATCCTGGAGCTCGGCGTACGCGTTGAACACGCTCGCGCACCGTCCGCACCGGACCTGACCGTTGGCCTTCTTCAGGGTCTCGTCGTTGACGCGAAAGGTTGTGTCGCAGTCGGGGCAGCGCGTGAGCAACATGGCGGACGCTTAGGCTCTAACGCGGAGATTCTAGCGGTTCTGCGCGTCGTTAACTCGCTTTCCGCACGGCCGCGAGCCGCACCCAGCCGTCCTGCGCGGCTCGCTCGAAGCCGCCGAAGTAGGGTGCGTAGGCCGCGGTCACGTCGGCGGCCTGTCGCTCGAGAATGCCCGCCAGCACGAGGCGGCCGCCCGGCCGAACGCGCGGCGCGAGCGTGGGTACCAGCTCGATCAAAGGACGGGCGAGGATGTTGGCGACGAGCACGCCGACCGCAGGCGCGTGCAGGTCCTCGGGCGCGCCGACCGTAAGCCGCTCCGTGACGCCGTTGAGCACGGCATTGGTGCGCGTCGCGAGCAGTGCCTGCGGGTCGTTGTCGGTGGCCCAGGCGGCGCGCGCGCCGAGCGCGAGCGCCGCGAGCGCGAGAATTCCCGAGCCGCAGCCGTAGTCGAGCACCGTCTCGCCCGCCATCACGTGGGTGTCGAGCCAATCGAGGCAGAGCGCCGTCGTCGGGTGCTCGCCCGTGCCGAACGCGAAACCCATGTGCAACCGCACTGTGGCCCGGTCCGGCGGGCCGGCTGCGTGCTTGGCGGGTGCGAGCCAGAGCCGGGTGCCGATCGGTCGCGCCGCGAAGCGTTGCTCGATGCCCGCGCGCCACTCCTCGTCGTCGAGCGCGGTGACCGTGATATCGGCGGCGGCGCACGAGCCCGCGAGCAGCGCAGGCAGCGCGCCCAAGTCTGCGCCCTCGGGGAACAAGGCGCGCAGCTCGACGTTCGGCCACAACGGCGCGGTGCCGGGCTCGGGCTCGAGCACGGGGTCGTCGGCGGCGTCGTGCAGCGAGATCGATTCTGCGCCCGCGAGCGTAAGCAGCGTCTCGGCGCGCGGCACGTCGGCGGCCGCGGCGCGGATCGTCAGTCGCTGTCGACTCACGCGAGTTGCGGCCTATTTCAAGCCGAGGCGGCGCTCGAGGTAGTGGATATCGGTGCCCCCGGCTTTAAAAGCCCCGTGCTGGAAAATCTCTTGGTGCAGCGGGATGTTCGTGTTGATGCCGTCGACGACGATCTCCTGAAGGGCCGTCGTCATTCGCGCGATGGCGGCACGCCGAGTCTCGCCGTGAGCGATGATCTTGGCGATCAGCGAGTCGTAGTAGGGCGGCACGGAGTAGCCGCTGTACATATGGCTATCGACGCGAATACCGGGCCCGCCCGGCGGATGCCAGAGGCTCACGGTTCCAGGCGAGGGCACGAACGTCTTGGGATCTTCGGCATTGATGCGGCACTCGATGGCATGGCCGCGCCAACGAATGTCCTCCTGCGTGAATGGCAGGCGCTCGCCGGCCGCGATCGCGAGCTGTGTCTTGACGATGTCGATGCCGGTAACGAGCTCCGTGACCGGATGCTCGACCTGGACGCGCGTGTTCATCTCGATGAAAAAGAACTGGCCATCCTGATAGAGGAACTCGAACGTGCCGGCGCCCCGATAGCCGATCTTGAGGCAGGCCTCGACGCAGCGTTGGCCCATGGCCCGCCGTTCCTCCTCCTGGAGGCCTGGCGCCGGCGACTCCTCGACGACTTTTTGGTGACGCCGCTGCATCGAGCAATCGCGCTCGCCCAAGTGCACGGCGTTGCCGTGGCTGTCGGCGAGTATTTGAAACTCGATGTGCCGCGGGTGGTCGAGGAACTTCTCCATGTAGACCTGATCGCTGCCGAATGCGGACAGCGCTTCGGCGCGTGTGATGGCGACCGCGTTGAACAGCGCCGCGTCGCTGTGCACGACGCGCATACCGCGCCCGCCGCCGCCGGCTGCGGCCTTGATGATCACGGGGTAGCCGATTTCGTGCGCGAGCCGCGCGTTCACCTCCGGATCGTCGCCGAGCGGCCCGTCCGAGCCCGGCACGCACGGCACGCCGGCTTCGCGCATCGTCTTGATCGCCGACACCTTGTCGCCCATGAGGCGAATCGTTTCGGCTTTGGGGCCAATGAAGATGAAGCCGCTCTCCTCGACGCGCTCGGCGAAGTCGGCGTTCTCGGACAGAAATCCGTAACCCGGATGAATCGCAACGGCGTCCGTGACCTCGGCCGCCGCGATGATCGCGGGCATGTTGAGATAGCTCTGCTGCGAGCGCGGCGGCCCGATGCACACCGTTTCGTCGGCGAGCAACACGTGCTTGAGCGTCGTGTCCGCTGTCGAGTGCACGGCGACGGTCTTGATGCCGAGCTCGCGACAGGCCCGGAAGATACGGAGCGCGA
>DATFFV010000138.1:0-2941 GCA_035249885.1 Gammaproteobacteria bacterium
TCAGGAATGCGGCGCCCGACCGCGAGCCGGTCGCCCACGCCCAGCTCGCCGACCGTTGCCCAGCCTTTCCCGGCCAGAAGACGGTGATCTCGTGTCGCACGAATCGATCGTCCGCTCGCGAGATCCACGCGGAAGACCGGCCTACGGCCAACCTTCCAAACCTTGTCGGCGCGACTGCTCGTGAGCCGCTGCTCGGTGTCGATCGACCAGACCTGCGGCGCCGTGTCCACGAGGTCGCGAATGGGCACTCGACGGCCGTCCGTGAGGCAGACGAGCGTATCGCCCGTCACGCACTCGCGCAGGTCCGACATCACGGGCCGTTTGTCTTGACGCTGCTCCACGCTGCGATTGAGCTGCGACAGCGCGATCACGGGCACCTCGAGCTCCTTGGCGAGAGCCTTCAGCGACCGTGAGATCTCGGAGATCTCCGTGGCCCGGTTCTCGACCGTGCCCGTGACCTGCATGAGCTGCAAATAGTCGACGACGATGAGACCCAAGCCGTGCTCGCGCTTCAAGCGCCGCGCACGCGCGCGCACTTCGGTCGGCGTCAACGCGCCGCTGTCGTCGATGAAGATCGGCGCGTCCGACATCATCGACACTGCAGAGTCGACGCGCGGCCAATCCTCGTCGAGCAGCTTGCCGTTGCGTAGGCGCGTTTGCGCGATGCGGCCGATCGAGCTCAACATGCGGAACGAAAGCTGCTCGGCCGACATCTCCATGCTGAAGATCGCGGCCGGCACTTTGTTGCCGAGCGCAGCGTTCTCGGCGATGTTGATCGCGAGCGTCGTCTTTCCCATCGACGGCCTGCCCGCGATGATGACGAGCTCCCCGGGCTGCAGCCCGGACGTGAGCTTGTCCATCTCCGCAAAGCCCGTCGCCACGCCCGTGATGTCGCTCGTCGAGTGACTCAGGAAGTCGAGCCGATCGATGGTCCTCGGTAAAATTTGCTTGAGCGCTACGAAGCCCGCGCCGCGCCGTTGGCCGCTCTCGGCAATCTCGAACACGCGCTGCTCCGCGCGGTCGACGATCTCCGCGGCCGTGAGCCCTTCGGTCGCGTGCGCGCTCGCCGCGATGTCGCCGCCGATCTCGATGAGCCGGCGCAGCATCGCGTGGTCGCGCACGATGCGCGCGTAAGCGCGGATGTTGGCGGCGCTCGGCGTGTCCTCGCAAAGCCGCGCGAGATAGCTCAACCCCCCCGCCGCTTCGAGCTGTCCCGAGCGCTGGAGATGCTCGCTCACGGTGACGGCATCGGGCGGCTGGTTACGCTCGGCCAACGCGGCGACGGCCGCAAAGATCAAACGGTGATCGGCGCGATAAAGGTCGCTCGCGTTGACGACGTCGGCGACTTGATCCCAGGCCCGTTGGTCGAGCATGAGACCGCCGAGCAAGGATTGCTCGGCTTCGACGGAGTGCGGCGGCAAGCGCAACCGCTCCGTCGCGCGACGGGCGATATCGGCGGTTCCTGCGGCTTCGGCCATCCGTTTCCTTTAAGCGCCGGCCGGCCCGCGGTGCGTTACGCGTTGGCGGGTTCCGCGGCCTCGATGACGACAGTGAGCCCTACGTTGACGTCCGCGTGCAAGTGCAGCTCGATGTGGTGCTCGCCGACAACGCGCAACGGGCCATCGTGCAAACGAACCTCGCTGCGCTCGATCTCGACTCCCTGCTTGCTTACGGCCTCGGCGATGTCGACCGTGCCGACCGACCCGAACAGCTTGCCCTCGGCGCCGGCTTGCATCTCGATCTTGAGCACGAGCCCTTCGAGCTTCTTCGCGCGCGCCTGGGCCGTGGCAAGCTCGGCCGCAGCTTTCGCCTCGATCTCTGTACGACGAGACTCGAATTTGGCGATGTTGGCCGCCGTTGCGAGCGTGGCCTTGCCCTGCGGTATGAGGTAGTTGCGGGCGTAACCCGACTTCACGCGCACGCGGTCGCCGATGCCACCGACGTTGTCCACTTTCTCGAGCAGAATGATTTCCATGTCGTCACTCTCGTGCCCGCAGGCGCGACGGCGCCCGCGAGCGAATAGGTGTTCGGTCAGTGCTGATCCGTGTACGGCAACAGCGCGAGGTACCGCGCACGTTTGACCGCCGTCGCGAGCTGGCGCTGATAGGGCGCGCTCGTGCCCGTGATGCGGCTCGGCACGATCTTGCCGGTCTCGGTGATGTAGGCCTTGAGCGTCGCGAGATCCTTGTAGTCGATCTCTTTGATGCCCTCGGCAGTGAAACGGCAGAACTTCTTACGGCGAAAATAGCGGGCCATGTTCCAAGTCTCCTATTCGCGCTCGGGCTCGGGGGCGTCGTCGAATGCCGCTACGGGGCTGTCGAAATCGGGCGGCGGACGCGGCCGCGTCTCGCGCGCCGAGCCGCGCGTGGCGGACTGCGCCTCGCGCTCCTCTTCTTCCTCGCGCGCCTTCGCCATGAACGACGGCTCGGTGACGGCCTCGTCGCGAGCGATGACGAGATGGCGCAGCACGGCATCGCTGAACCGGAACGCGCCGACGAGCTCGTCGAGCGTCGGCTTGTCGCACTCGATGTTGAGCAGCAGGTAGTGCGCCTTGTGCACCTTGGAGATCGAGTGCGCGAGCTGGCGGCGGCCCCAGTCCTCTTGACGGTGGATCTTGCCGCTGGCGCCTTCGATCATGTTGCGGTACCGCTCCATCATGGCCGGTACCTGTTCGCTCTGGTCAGGATGGACCAGAAACACGACTTCGTAGTGTCTCAATGAGATCTCCCTATGGGTTGAACAGCCTCCCGATTTGCGGTGAGGCAAGGAGTCCCCGACTGTTCGGTTCCGGGGGGCCGCCATCCTACCCGCTTGATGCGGGCTGCTCAAGCCGCGCCGGCTGAGGCGGCGACTGGCGCAGGAGCTCGAAGAGCACGATCCCGGCGGCCACCGAGACGTTGAGGCTCGCCACGGCCCCTGCCAGCGGAATCGAGACGAGCTC
>DATFFV010000139.1:0-3589 GCA_035249885.1 Gammaproteobacteria bacterium
TCCCGCGGACCATGGTAGGGACCGAAACGGCGCATTGAGCGTCGCGTATCTGTGCAACATCGACGGAAACGTCGGCTGCGCAGCGGTCCCGCCAATGCTGTAGTGGCACACCGACACGGACGTCCGGACACATGAGCCGCAAGACTCGGGCACGGAGCGCCTGCAGATGCCGATCGTGGATGCGCTAACGGGCTGGCGGCGCAGGCTGCCCGTGCTGCTGCAGACCGAAGCCGCCGAGTGCGGCCTCGCTTGCCTCGCGATGATCGCGTCCTACCACGGTCACGCCGTCGACGTGCCGACCTTGCGCCGCCGTTTCGCGGTATCGATGCACGGCGCGACGCTCGCGGGACTGATGCATTTCGCCGCGCGGCTCGGGCTCGCGACGCGGGCCGTGCGCGTCGAGCTGCCCGGGCTCCGCGGGCTACGGATGCCGTGCGTGCTGCACTGGAACTTCACGCACTTCGTGGTGCTGCGCAGGGTGACGCGCCGCGGCGTCACGATTCACGACCCGAGCCGCGGGCTGCGGCGCGTGCTGCCGGCCGAGCTCGCCGAATCGTTCACGGGCGTCGCGCTCGAGCTTTGGCCGAACGCGCAGTTCGAGTCGCGCGCACGGGCGCCGGCCGTTCGGCTGCGCGATCTCACGGGCCGCATCGACGGGCTCGCGGGCTCGCTCGCGCAGATCCTCGTGCTCGCCGCCACGCTCGAAACGTTCGCCCTCGCCAACCCGCTCTTGATCCAGTGGGTCGTTGACCATGCGCTCCTCGCCGCGAGCCGCGATCTGGTCGCGCTCTTAGGATTAGGCTTCGGATTGCTCGTGCTGTTCGAGCAGGCGACGGCGGCGCTGCGGGCGTTCGTCATCATGCACCTCGAGACGACGTTGAACGTCCAGTGGCACGCCAACGTGTTCGCGCACCTGCTGCGCTTGCCGCTGCCCTACTTCGAGAAGCGCCATCTCGGCGACCTCGTGTCGCGGTTCCGCTCGATCGACGCGATCCAGCGAACCGTAACCACGGCCTTCATCGAAGCGATCGTCGACGGCGGCATGGCCTTGTTCTTGCTCGTCGTCATGCTCTGCTACAGCCCGCGGCTCGCCGCGGTCTGCGTCGCGGCCACCGTGCTCTACTCGGCGGCCCGGTGGCTCGTTCAAGGCTCGCTGCGCGATGCGCGCCACGAGCAGATCGCGGCGACGGCCAGCCAGGACAGCCATTTCATCGAGACCCTGCGCGGCGTGCGCGCGATCAAGCTGTTCGGGCGCGGCGACCAACGGCGCGGCGCCTGGCTCGCGCTGCTCGTCGAGCAGGTCAACGCTGGGGTGCGGGCGGCACGCCTTGGCGTCTCGTTGCGGGCGGCCAACGGTCTCTTGTTCGGTCTCGAGAACGTGCTCGTCGTGTACTTGGGTGCCAGTCTCGTGCTCGATGGACGACTCTCGACGGGCATGTTGCTCGCGCTCATCGCGTACAAACGGCAATTCACGGCGCGCGTGAGCACGCTCGTCGACAAAGCCGCGGAAGTACGGCTGCTGCGCCTGCACTGCGAGCGGCTTGCCGACATCGTGCTCACGGAGCCGGAAGAGCGCGACAACGCGCCGGGGCGCTTGCTCCACGCGGCGGGGCCGCCGACCACGCCGGCGATCGCCGTACGGGGCCTGCATTATCGCTACGCGGAGCAGGCGCCCTACGTGCTCGACGGCGTGGATCTCGACGTGGCGCGCGGCGAGTGCGTCGCGATCGTCGGCCCCTCGGGCTGCGGCAAGAGCACGTTGCTGCACCTGCTGCTCGGCTTGCTGACGCCCACGGCCGGGGAGATCGCCATCGACGGCGTGCCGCTACGACGGCAGGGTGGCTTGCAGGGGCACGCCGTCGCGAGCGTGCTGCAAAACGACACGCTCTTCGCCGGCTCGATCGTCGACAACATCAGCTTCTTCGACGCGGCGCCCGACCAGCAGCGCGTCGAAGTCTGCGCGCGACTCGCCGCCATTCACGACGACATCGCGCGGTTGCCGATGGCCTACAACACGCTCGTGGGGTTCATGGGAACGACGCTCTCGGCCGGGCAGCAACAGCGCGTCTTGCTCGCTCGTGCGCTCTACGCGCGGCCGGCGATTCTGATTCTCGACGAGGCCACGAGCCACCTCGATGCAGAGCGGGAGTCGCTCATCGGCCTTTGTCTCGCGCGGCTCAAGATGACGCGCATCATCGTGGCGCACAGGCCCGAGACCGTGGCCGCGGCGGATCGTGTCGTGCGGCTCGACGCCGGCCGCGTCGTGGTCGGCGAATCGCGAATCTGCGCGAAATGACGGGAAATGCGAGCTGTGCGGTGGCGCTCGCCGCGATCTAATGGTCGTCCCGCGGAAGTGCGGGGGAGTGTTTCAACAGGTTGTCTTTTCAAGGAGGAAACGACGATGGATGCGGGCACGACGACGATTCGGGAGCTGACGGCCGGCGAGACGGAGCTCGTGGGCGGAGGCGATTTCACTTGGGGCGGCTTTTTCGGGCATGTCGGGGCCGGCGCGGTCGGCGGTGCGCTCATGGGATCCTTGGTGCCGGGCTTGGGCACGGTCACGGGCGGCGTGGCCGGCGGTCTGCTCGGCGGTATCGAGTACTCGGTGAGCGCGGCCATCGAGCAGTATTTCTAGTGCAATGGCGCGGCGGCGCCGGCCGTGGCGCCGCCGCGCAACGAATCGTGAGGTGGTGAGCGATGGGGCCCGCACGGAGGAACCCCTGGTTGGCCTGGGCAGCCATCATGGCGCCGACGTTCGCGACGGCGCTGACGTGGCCTTTGACGGCGAGCTTGCCGTTCGTCAACAGGGTCGCTGTTGCGGTCGCCGCGGGTCTCGCCATCTTCGCCGTCATCTACCTCGCGGCCAAGGCTGGGCGACGCGGCGATTAAGGGGCGATGGCGAGCGCTATCGCCTCAGCCTCGTCGATCGAATCGAGGCCGTGGTTCGTGATCGCGTCGAAGCGCTCGTTGGCCGCCGCGCTCGGGGCGCGCACGCGCGCCATGTAGGCGCGCTCGATCTCGGCGATCGCTTGCTCGAAGCCGGCGCGCTGCGCCGCGTCTTCGTCGGCGCCAACGCCGACGAACGTCTCACCGATGAGGCGGCGGCCGATCTCCTCCGCGATTTGCGCCGCGTCGCGGTAGTAGTGCTCACCGATCGCGCGATGCCCTTCCTCGTGCGCGCGTAGCTTCGGCGCCGCGCCGCGCACCGTGAAAATATCGAAGCGCAGCCGCGTGACGATGTCGAGCTCGTCGACGTAAATGCGCGCGCGCGTGGCCGACAGGCTCTCGGACGAGTAGCTCATGCTCGCGGCGAGCTCGAACGTGGTCTTGCAGACGCCGGCCTCGGGCGGCGTCAGCGGCGGCATGTTGCGGGGCGGCCGGCGCGGATTGAACTCGCGGCGCTCGATGACGGGCTCCTCGCGCGTGACGCGCACGGAGCCGCGTTGCCCGTGCCCGCGCGCGGCGCCGAGACCGGCCAAACCGGCCACGAGCTTGAGCAGGGACCGGCGACCCATCGTCAGGCGCGTCATTTCACTATTTTTCCCTGTTGCAGCAGACGGTTACGGCTCCGCCGCCCCCCTGCCCCCGA
>DATFFV010000140.1:0-5105 GCA_035249885.1 Gammaproteobacteria bacterium
CGGACGCGAACGTTCCGCCGGAGGTGCTGTCGGCGGCGTTCGGCATGGCGAAGGCGACGGCCGCGGCGCCATTGCGCGAGTCGATTGCGCTCTCGGAAGGCGGCCAGGCCGTGATCGTGCTCACGGGCGTCGAGGCCGGCGAGCCCACCACGATGACGCAGGCCGAGCGCGATCAGCGCCAGCGCCTGCTCGCCGATCAGGCGGCGCAGGCCGAGCTCGCGGGCTACGCCGGCAACGTGCGCGCCGCCGCCACCGTCCGCATCCCCGACGACATCCTCGAACCCCCAATCTTTTGAGGCGGGACTCAGTGCGTTGAGGGTGGTGGCCCGGAGGCACCTCGCATAGAGGGGTCTCGGGGCGCTCGCGCGCAGGGACGCGCGCGAGCGAGCCTACAGGGACGTACTTGCGGCGTCCCCGAGACCCCTCTATGCGAGGTGCCTCCGGGACAAGATGCGCTCAAATCAGGCGGGCTTTGCGGGGGCGGGTGCGGGGTCGTCGGGGAAGGACATGCCGACGATGTTGAAGCCGCTGTCGACGTAGAGGACCTGGCCGGTGATGCCGGCGGCGAGGTCGGAGCACAGGAAGGCCGCCGCGTTGCCGACGTCTTCGATCGTCACGTTGCGCTTGAGGGGCGCCGCATTGCCGACGTGCGCGATCATCTGCCGGATGCCCTTGACGCCCGACGCCGCGAGCGTGCGGATCGGCCCCGCCGAGATCGCGTTGATGCGGATGCCGCTCGCGCCGAGATCGACGGCGAGGAAGCGCACGTTCGCTTCGAGGCTCGCTTTCGCGAGGCCCATGATGTTGTAGTTCGGCAGCACGCGCACGGCGCCGAGATAGCTCAGCGTCAGCAGCGAGCCCGCGCGGCCGCGCATGAGCGGCTCGGATTTCTTCGCGAGCGCCGCGAGACTGTAGCTCGAGATGTCGTGGGCGATGCGGAAGCCCTCGCGCGTCACGGCGTCCAAGTAGCGGCCCTCGAGCTGATCGGCCGGCGCGAACGCAAGCGAGTGCACGAGGATGTCGAAGCCGTCCCAGCGCTTCGTGAGCCCGGCGAAAAACGCGTCGATCTGCGCGTCCTCGCCGACGTCGAGCGGCAGCGTGAAGTCGCTGCCGAGCTCGGCCGCCATCTCTTCGACGCGGCTGCGCAGCTTGTCGGTCTGATAGCCGAACGCGAGCTCGGCGCCTTCGCGGCGCATGGCTTGCGCAATGCCCCACGCGATCGAACGGTTGCTCGCGAGCCCGACGATGACGGCGCGCTTGCCCGCCAGAAAGCCCATCAGCCGCTCTGCGCCGTGACGTCCACGAGCATCTTGAGGCGCTGACCGGGTTGCAGGTACTTGGCGCCCGCGCCCCTGTTCCACTCGACGAGCTTGTCGACCGTCACGCGGAACCGCCGTGCGATCGACGACAACGAATCGCCGCGCCGCACGACGTAGGTGATCTCGCGGATGCGGCCCGTGGCCGCCAATCCCAAGGCCGTATCCGAGCGCGTGAGCGACGCCGCAGAAGTGGCGGCCGCCGCGATCTGCGCCGGCGCCTGCGTCCAGACGACGAGCTCGCGGCCGACCGAGAGCACGTCGCCGGGCGCCATCGCGTTCCAGCTCGCGAGGCTGCGCAGCGCGACGCCGTAGTCGCGCGCGATCGACCAGAGCGACTCGCCCGAGCGCACCACGTGCGCGCGGCGCTCGCCGTTCTGCGGTGTGCTCTGCCGCCGCTCCGCGCGTGCGTCGGCGCTCTGCGTGTAGCTCGCGCGCGACGCGACGGCGGTAGGAATCAAGAGATAGTCGCCGGCGCGGATCGTGTTGCCACGCAGTCCGTTGAGCTCGCGCAGCACGGCGGGCGTCGTGGCGTAGCGCTCGGCGATGCCGCCGATCGTCTCGCCGGTCTTGATGCGATGACGCGTCCACTGCACGCGCTCGTCCTCGCCGAGCGCGGCGAGCGAAGCCTTGAACGATTCGGCTTGGGCTACCGGCACGACCAGGCGATGCGGCCCGTCGGGATCGGTGGCCCAGTGGTTGATGCCGGCGTTGAGCGCATAGAGCGCGTCGGTTTCCAGACCTGCGAGGCTCGCCGCGAGCGTCATGTCGATCTGACCGCCGGTCTCGACGACCGCGAACTTGGGCTCGTTCGCGATGGCGGGCAGCGTGACGCCGAACGCCTCGGGATCGCCCACGAGCCCGACGATCGCGAGCAGGCGCGGCACGTAGGTGCGCGTCTCGGCGGGCAGATAGCTCTTGATGCCCCAGAAGTCCTGCGGGCGGCCCGCGGCGGCGGCCTTCTTGCGCGCGCGCGCGACGTTGCCTTCGCCCGAGTTGTAGCCCGCGACGGCGAGCAGCCAGTCGCCGTCGAATTGCGCGTGCAGCTGCTCGAGGTAGTCGAGCGCGGCGCGCGTCGAGTCGAGCACGTCGCGGCGCCCGTCGAACCACCAGTTCTGCGTGAGCCCGAGCCGTCTGCCCGTGCCCGGAATGATCTGCCAGAGGCCCGAGGCGCGCCCGTGCGAATAGGCGAAGGGATCGAACGCGCTTTCGACGATCGGCAGCAGGGCGAGCTCGGCCGGCATCTGCCGGGCCTCGAGCTCCGCCACGATATGGAACAGGTAGAGCTCGGAGCGCGCGAAGACGCGGTTGAGATAGGCCTGATTGCGTGCGTACCACTGTTGCTCGCGCTCGACGGTTGCGTCGTCCGGCACTTCCCAATCGAGACCTAGGCGCAGGCGCGCGAGCAGATCGGCCTCCGCGACAGGGGCGCGATAGGCGAGCTGCGGCAGGACGATGGGCTCGAGCGGGTCGGCGGCTGTCGGTGCGACGACCAGGGGCTGGGCGGGCGCCACGGCGGCCGACGGCCCGAACGACTGGCAGGCCGACAGCAGCGCGCCCAAGGCGAGCACACACGCGGTCTGCGGCAAACGGGTGGCCCGGCACGGTCCGTTGTTATTCTTGTCGGGCATAGGCCGCCAGGGCTCGTCGATAGGTGATGGCCGTATCGTACAGAGGAACGCCGGTCGCGCAAGGGCGCAGCCCCTCGCGGCGTGATCTGCCGCATTGAACTGTGATGCCGCTCTCAGGCAGGCTAGAAACCGTGAGCCAGGACACCCCCTTCGGCATGGATTGGCTGGCGACGCCGCTCGGCCGCCGCTGCCTCACGAACGAGCAGCGCCTCATGCGCCGCGCCTTGGAACGAGTCTTCGGCGAGCAGCTATTGCAGATCGGCGCCTGGGGTCCCCGCAACTCGTTCCTGCGCTACGCGCGTACGCAGCGCCGGGCGCTCGTCGATTGGCGGCCCGGCGTGGCCGCCGATCTCGTCTGCGACCCGGAGCGGCTCGCCGTGGCCAGCGATTCGGTCGACGTCGTCGTGCTGCCGCACACGCTCGAGCGCACCGCGTCGCCGCACGCGCTGCTGCGCGAGGTCGACCGCGTGCTGCGCCCCGACGGCCACCTCGTCGTGCTCTCGTTCGCGCCCGGCGGCCTCTGGGGCCTGCGCCACTTGCTGTCGAGCGGCGGCTACCCCGAAGGCCGCGACCGCGCCGTTCGTGAAGGGCGCCTGCGCGACTGGCTCGAGCTCCTGTCGTTCGACGTCCCGCCCGCGACGCGTTACTGCCACACGTTGCCGATCGAGCGGTTCAAGCAGCTCCGGTTTCTGCCGCGCGAGGAGCTCGCGCAACGGTGGTTGCCGATGTTCAGCGGCGGCTATCTGCTCAAGGCGCAGAAGCGCGTCCAGCCGCTGACTCCCGTGCGTCTCTGGAAACGCCAGCCGCGGCTGCGCGTGGTCGGCGAGCTCGTCGAGCCCACGACGCGCGCGCCCGTGCGCATCGTGCCGCATCCTGGCGCCGAGCGACCCGAACGCTCGTGAAGGCCGTCGAAGCGTTCACCGACGGCGCCTGTCGAGGCAATCCGGGACCGGGCGGCTGGGGCGTCGTGCTGCGCGCGGGCGGGCGCGTCAAGGAGCTGTCGGGCGGCGAGCCCATGACGACCAACAATCGCATGGAGCTCACGGCCGCGATCGAGGCGCTCACGGCGCTCAAAGGGCCGTGTCGCGTGGCGCTCTACACGGACTCGACGTACGTGCGCAGCGGCATCACGGAGTGGTTGCCCGTGTGGCGCGCGCGCGGGTGGCGCACGGCGGACAAGAAGCCCGTGAAGAATCGGGATCTGTGGCAAGCGCTCGCGGAGCTCGCGGCGCGGCACGAGGTCGCCTGGCACTGGGTCAAGGGGCATTCCGGGCATCCCGAGAACGAGCGTGCCGACGAGCTCGCGAACGTCGGGCTCGACGCCATGCTCGAGGAAGGACCGAAGGCGAGTTGATATACTCGCTCCCACGATGCGTCAAATCGTTCTCGACACCGAAACCACGGGTCTCGAGCCGGCGGCCGGCCACAGAGTCATCGAGATCGGGTGTGTCGAGCTCGTGAACCGGCGGCCGACGCAAAATCGCTTTCATCGCTACGTGAACCCCGAGCGCGAGGTCGACCGCGGCGCGCTCGAGGTGCACGGCATCGAGAACGATTTCCTCGCGACGCAGCCGAAGTTCGCCGAGGTGGCGGCCGAGCTCATCGAGTTCGTGCGCGGCGCCGAGCTTGTCATCCACAACGCCGACTTCGACGTCGAGTTCCTGAATCACGAGCTTCGGCGGCTGCCGGGCATGCCGCACGAGATTCGCGGCTGCTGCGGCGTGCTCGATACGCTCGCGCTCGCGCGCAGGCTGCACCCCGGCCAGCGCAACAGCTTGGACGCGCTCGCGAAGCGCTACAGCGTCGATAATTCGAAGCGCGAGCTGCACGGGGCGCTGCTCGACGCGCAGATCCTCGCCGACATCTATCTCGCGATGACGGGTGGGCAGGTGAGCCTGTCGCTCGAGAGCGAGGGGCCGCGGGTGGCGGCGCAGGACGGGGCCGTCGAGCTCGTTTTGGATCGGCGGGGGGTGGAGCTCGTCGTCGTGGTCGCCACGTCCGAGGAAGAGCGGGCGCACGAGGCGATGTTGGCGGTGATGGCGAAGAAGGGCGCGCCGATTTGGCGCGAGCTCGAGCGGGAAGACGCGGCAGGGTCGGCGCAGGCGGCGGCTTAGGCGACCCCGGCCGACGAACGCTTCACCGCTAGCTCCTTGCCATG
>DATFFV010000141.1:0-14224 GCA_035249885.1 Gammaproteobacteria bacterium
CGAAGCTCGAGTACGAGCTCGACTCGGCGGGCCGCATCGTGGAGACGAAGACGGTCGGCGACACGTTCTTCCCGTGCGACGACGTGGTGCTCGCGATCGGCCAAGACAATGCGTTCCCGTGGATCGAGCGCGATTTGGGCCTCACGTTCGACCGGCACGACGTGCCCGTCGTCGACGCAAAGACGTTTCAATCGACGCGGCCCGGCGTGTTCTTCGGCGGCGACGCGGCGTTCGGCCCGAAGAACATCATCTGGGCCGTGCAGCACGGGCACGAAGCCGCGATCTCGATCCACAAGCACTGCGAGCGCACGAGCCTCACGGAACGGTTGCCACGCGGCGTGACGCTCGCGACGACCAAGATGGGCATTCACGAGTGGAGCTACAGCAACGCCTACGAGTCCGCCGGGCGGCGCATCATGCCGCACGTCGATCTCAAGCGGCGGTTCAAGAAGCTGAACATCGAGGTAGAGCTCGGTTTCAGCGCCGAGCAAATCGCGACCGAGGTCGAGCGGTGCCTCAACTGCGACATCCAGACCGTGTTCACGGCGAAGCTGTGCATCGAGTGCGACGCTTGCATCGACATTTGTCCCGTCGATTGCCTCACGATCGCGCACAACGGCACGGAGGCCGAGCTCGAAGCACGGCTCAAGTCGGCGCGCACCGACCGCGAGCAACAGCTGTTCGTCTCGAGCGCCTTGCCGCAGACGGGCCGCGTGATGCTCAAAGACGAGAACCTGTGCGTGCACTGCGGGCTCTGCGCGGAGCGCTGCCCGACGGGTGCGTGGGACATGCAGAAATCGACGGTCGCGATACCGTACGCGAGCGACGAAGCACGACTGGAAGTTACGACGTGTCAAAGCAGCAGAAAAGCCGGGTAAACGACTTCGTCCTCAAGATCGCGAACGTCAACGGCACCGGCTCGGCCAGCGCCAACGCGCTGCTCATGAAGACGGTGTTCCGCATGGGCGTGCCCGTGAGCGGCAAGAACTTCTTCCCTTCGAACATCCAGGGCCTGCCCACGTGGTACGAGATCCGCGTGAGCAAGGACGGCTACCTCGGCCGCACGGGCGCGGTCGACATCATGGTGGCGATGAACTCGCAGACCTACGCGCAAGACCTCGCCGAAGTCGCGCCGGGCGGCGTGCTCATCTACGACTCGACCTGGCCGCGCGATCGGATGCTCGCGCGCCCCGATATCGCGATCATCGGCGTGCCGCTCGCGCGCCTCTGCAACGAGCGCTTCCCGAACGCCCGCACGCGCATCCTCATGAAGAACATGGCGTACGTCGGCGTGCTCCAGGCGCTGCTCGACCTCGACCGCGGCGTCATCGACGGGCTCGTGCAGGAGACGTTCGCGCGCAAGCCCGAGCTCATCCCGGCGAACGCAGAGGCCATCGATCTAGGCTTCGAGTACGCGCGAGCGAACTTGGATTGCCCGCTGCCGCAGCGCGTCAAGGCGCTCGACAAGACGGCGGGCCACATCATGATCGACGGCAACACGGCGGCCGCGCTCGGCTGCGTCTACGCGGGCGCGACGGTCGGCGCCTGGTATCCGATCACGCCGTCGACGTCGCTCATGGACGCGTTCAAATCGTTCGGCGAGCGCTTTCGCAAAGATCCGAAAACGGGCGAGCGCCGCTACTGCGTCGTGCAAGCCGAGGACGAGCTCGCCGCGATCGGCATCGTGCTCGGCGCCACGTGGAACGGCGCGCGAGCGTTCACGCCGACGAGCGGCCCTGGCTTGTCGCTCATGAGCGAGTTCTTGGGATTCGCGTACTTCGCGGAGCTGCCGGCCGTGCTCTTCGACGTCCAACGCGTGGGTCCGTCGACGGGCATGCCGACGCGCACGCAGCAGGCCGACATTCTGGCGGCTGCGTACGCGTCGCACGGCGATACGAAGCACGTGCTGCTGTTCCCGCGCGATCCGCGCGAGTGCTTCGAGCTCTCGGTGCGCGCGTTCGATCTCGCGGACCGGCTGCAGACACCGGTCATCGTCATGTCCGATCTCGACATCGGCATGAACGATTGGTTGTGCGCGGAGCTCGATTGGGATCAGAGCTACGAACCCGACCGCGGCAAGGTGCTCACGGCCGAGGAGCTCGAGAAGGGCCAGTTTTTCCGCTACCTCGACGTCGACGGCGACGGCATTCCGCAGCGCACGTTGCCCGGCGTCAGCGCACGCGGCGCCTATTTCGTGCGCGGCTCGGGCCACAATCAGCACGGCAGCTACACCGAGGACGCCGCCGAGTACACGGAAGTCGTCGACCGGCTCGCGAAGAAGTGGCAGACAGCTGCGAAGATCCTGCCCGAGCCTGAGATTCGGCGCTCGCGCAAGGGTGGAGAAGTAGGGCTCGTGGCCGTCGGCAGCTGCGACGCCGCGATCCGTGAGGCGCTCGACCAGCTCGCCGAGAAGGGCATCCACGCCGACTATTGCCGCATTCGTGCATTCCCGTTCGGCAAGAAGGTGCGGCAGTTCCTCGAGCAGCACGAGCAGGTGTTCGTCGTCGAGCAGAATCGCGACGCGCAGCTCCGCACGCTGCTCATGGCCGAGACCGAGTATCCCGGTACCCGGTTGAAATCGATTCTCCACTACGGCGGCCTCCCGATGGATTGCCGTTGCGTCGTCGAAGCGCTCGAGCAACAGGCCGCGCACGGAGAGGCCGCATGACGTCGACGCCGAAGCCGAAGATCGTCCACCAAGGGCTCAAGCGCAACGCGCTCGGCCTGACCGTGCGCGACTACGAAGGCGGCATGTCGACGCTTTGCGCCGGCTGCGGCCACGACTCGATCACGGCCGCGATCGTGCAGGCGTTCTTCGAGCTCGACATCCCGCCGCACGGCGTCGCGAAGATGAGCGGCATCGGCTGCTCGTCGAAGACGCCGGCGTACTTCCTGTCCTCGTCGCACGGCTTCAACTCGGTGCACGGCCGCATGCCGTCGATCGCGACGGGCACCTCCGCGGCGAATCGCGAGCTCTATATCCTCGGCGTGTCGGGCGACGGCGATTCGCTGTCGATAGGCCTGGGCCAGTTCATGCACGCGCTGCGCCGCAACCTCGACATGGTCTACATCATCGAGAACAACGGCGTGTACGGGCTCACGAAAGGCCAGTTCTCGGCCTCGGCCGACGTGGGCTCGAAGGCGAAGAGGGGCGAGGTCAACAAGCAGCCGCCGATCGATCCCGTGCAGATCTCGCTCGCGCTCGGCGGCTCGTTCGTCGCGCGCAGCTTCTCGGGCGACAAGGACCAGCTCGTGCCGCTCATCAAGGCCGGTGTGCGTCATCGCGGCTTCGCGCTCATCGACGTGATCTCGCCCTGCGTCACGTTCAACGACCACGAGGACTCGACGAAGAGCTACGCCTACGCGCGCGAGTTCAACCATCGTGCGATTCATGCCGACTTCGTGCCGCCCGCCGACGACATCAAAGCGGCCTACGACGAAGGCGAAGTGCTGGCCGTCGAGCTCCACGACGGCAGCCGCGTGCTGCTCCGGAAGGTGGCCAAGGACTACAACCCGCTCAATCGCGGCGCGGTCATCGAGTACATCCGCGCGCGGCAGCGCCACGGCGAGCTCGTCACGGGCCTGCTCTACATCGATGGGGCGCAGCCCGACCTGCACGGCGTCAACGAGACGACCGCCACCCCCTTGAGCCGCGTGCCGTACGCCGAGCTCTGCCCCGGCCGCGACGCTCTCCTGGCCCTCCAGAAACGCTTCCGCTAGGGGGGAGGTGCCGGGTTTACGGTTTCGGTTCGGCCGCATTGAGCGGCCGCTGCGGCCCTCTGTCGTGGCTTATGGCCGAACCGAAACCGTAAACCCGGCACCTCCTCCCACCCGCGCCACGGCTCGTTTGTGACGGAATTCACCGTAATCTGGGGGTGAAAGCGGCAGTTTATGGGCGCTTACTGGGAGCGCTCATCACATGACGGATGGAACTGCGACGGTGCAGATTTTGCGAGATCGGCTCACGGGCCTTTTGGCCGATTGGGGCACCGAAGTCGCCACGGTCTTGAAGGAGCTGGAGGCGAAGCGCGCGCGTGTCGCAGAGCTCGAGGGTAGCGTCGCGGGTCGTCACGACGAGGTCGAGTCGCTGCGTCAGCGTATCGATGGCCAAAATTCCTTGATCGAGGCTTTGCGCGGCGACGCCGAGGAAGCCTCGAAGCTGCGCGCCGAAGTGCGTAATCGCGATCTCGAGCTCGAACGCGTGAACTCCGAGCTCGAGAGCAAGAAAGAGCTCGTGCGCGCGCTGCGCCGCGACACCGACGGCAACGAGCGGCTCAAGTCCGAGCTGAATAAGAAGGATCGCGAGCTCGACGAGCTCAGAACCAAGCTCCAGCGTGCCGAGCGGCAGGCCGGCGAGGCGGTCGAGCAGCTCGCGGGCCTGCGCGAGGCCGCAGAGGGCAGGGCCAGCGAAGAGGAATCCGAGCTCGAGTCGCTGCGCTCCGAGCTCGAGGCGCGCAAGTCGGTCATCAAGAGCCTGCGCGCGGATCAAGAGCGCGTCGGCTCGCTGCAAGCGAGCCTCGTGGAGAAGAGCGAGATCATCGAGCAGCTCGAGGCGTCGATCAATCGCCACTCGAACACGATCGCGGAGCTGCGCCGCAGCGCCGACATTTGGAAGCGCAAGTATCAGGCGGTCAAGGGCGACAGCCCCACGGCGACGACGTCGGTGAATCTGCCGGCCTTGAGCGATACCGACGTGCGGGTCATCGAGCAGCTCGAAAAAGCGCCGGGCGCGAAGAACGAGGCCACGATCGCCATCGACATGCGCCGTTCGCTGCTCGAGGCGCGCCGCACCGCCGCCAAGGGCAGCGAAAAGTAATCTTCAGTCTCGTCGCCCGTAGACCCGGCACATGGCTGGGTGCCAGCAATTCCCCAAAAACGAGTCGAGCGACGCGCTACAGCGGCCCCGAGGGCGCGCCAAGGCCCGCCCGCGCTCGCTCCAACTCGACCCATCGTAGTTAAGTAAAACTGATCCTATAATTGTGAGCGGGAGCACAGACTTGGAACGGCGAAAGTTCGAGCCTGGTTCCGAGCCAGAATTTAACGGAACGGGGATTACGCCCGTTCGGTCTAAGCAAGCGATGCGAATTTCGGAGAGCCGCCTGACGATCCGATAACGACAAGAACGAAAACAACATCGAGGATGCGCCAAGCGCTCGGGGACAACAAACATCGAGGCAGGGAGTGTGATGACGAAGCTATCCGAGATTGACGTTCATCGGGACATCATTACCCCACGCATCGCCGCAGCGCCGCGCGGCACATTCATCGACGACCTCGCGGTCTACGCCACGCAGCATCAAGCACAACATTGGCGCGGCACGTTCGCCGAGTTCCTCCACGACGTGCTCCCCAAAGATCCCGCGAAGCTGACGCGCTCGTCGCATCAGTACATCCACGACATGCTCTGCGCCTATCGCGACGCGCCGCTCCGCGAGGGTCACGCGCAAGGTTCTTCACCAACCGTCACGGCGCTGTTCGCCGGCGAGCTGTTCGGCATCGATCCCGCGCTCGAGCGCGTCATCGACTACTTCAAGGCTGCGGCTGCGGGCTCCGACGTCGGCCGCCGCTTATTGCTGTTGCTCGGGCCGCCGTCGGGCGGCAAGTCGTCGCTCGTGATTCTGCTGAAGCGGGGCCTCGAGGAATACAGTCACACCGAGGAAGGCGCGCTCTATGCGCTGCAAGGCTCGCCGCTCCACGAGTCGCCGCTCAATTTGATTCCCGCGAGCATGCGGCCGCGCTTCCGCGCCACGTACGGCGTCGACATCCAGGGCGAGCCCTCGCCCTATGCGAGCGCGCGGCTCCACGACGAGTTCCAAGGCGACTTCATGCGCTTCCCCGTCGAGCGCATATTCCTTTCCGAGGCCGCGCGCGTCGGGGTCGGCACCTACGCCCCGCACGATCCGACGACGGCCGACATCGCCGATCTCGTGGGGTCGGTCGATCTCTCGAAGGTGGCCGAGATCGGCGACGAAGGCGACCCGCGTGCGTGGTCGTGGTCGGGCGCCGTCTACGCCGCGAGCCGCGGCGTGCTCGAGATGATCGAGATCCTCAAGGTCAAGCGCGAGTTCTTGTATCTGCTGCTCACGCTCACGCAAGAGAAGAACGTCAAGGTGTCGCGCTTCCCGCTCATCCACCTGGACGAGACGATTCTCGCGCACACCAACCTCGCCGAGTTCAACAAGTTCCTCCAGGAAAAGGAGAACGAGGCGCTGCTCGATCGCATGGTGATCGTCAAGGTGCCGTACACGCTGTCGTTCCGCGACGAGGCGCGCATCTACCGCAAGCTCGTCTCGAGCGCGCCGGCGTTCCGCAAGGTGCACTTCGATCCGCACGTGCTCGATCTCGCGGCGGTGTTCTCGATCCTCACGCGTCTGCAAAAGCCGTCGCGCGAAGGCCTCGATCTCACCAAAAAACTCAAGCTCTACGCCGACGAGGACGTCGAGGGGTTCACCGCGGCCGACGTGCCGCGCATCCGGCAGGAATCGACCGACGAGGGCCTCACGGGCGTCAGCCCGCGCTTCGTCATCAACGCCATCAGCAACGCGATCACGCGCAACAACGTGGCGAGCCTCACGAGCATGGAGATGCTGCTCGCGCTCAAGGATGCCATCGAGACCGATGCGCGCATGGACGCGGGCCGCAAGAAGCAGTGGATCGAGTTCCTCGTGCTCGCGCGCAAGGATTTCTACAACCGCTGGGTCAAGGAAGACGTGCACCGCGCGTTGTTCGCGTCGTTCCAAGAGGAAGCCCAGCAACTGCTCGAGAAGTATCTCGACGAGATCGAGGCCTCGCTCGACAAGCGCGAGGTGGAGGACCCGATCACGGGCGAGTCGCGCCCGCCCGACGAGCGTTTCCTGCGCTCGGTCGAGGAGAAGATCAAGATCTCCGAGTCCGGCAAGCTGTCGTTCCGCCAGGAGGTCGTGCGCAAGGCCATGGTGGCGTTCAAGGCCGGCGAGAAGTTCACGCTCGACAATCACTCGAGGCTGCACGAGGCCATCGAGCAGTATCTGTTCGAGGAGCGCCGCGACGTGCTGCGGCTCGTCACCTCGCGCGCGCGGCCCGACGACGAGGCCGAGCAGAAGATCTCGGCCGTGCAGGAGCGGCTCATCCGCGAGTACGGCTACGACGAGCACAGCGCGAAGGAAGCGCTCAATTACGTGACCACATTGTTATCGCAGGAGTAGGGGTGACAGAGCCGTCCGGTTTCGTCGATCCCTCGGGTTCCGGGCGGCAGTGGTACGACTTGTTCTCCCGCGGCGCACGCGATTGGCTGCGCCACAACGACAAAGTCCGCGCCGCCGTGCGCGACAAGCTGCCGGAGCTCATCGCCGGCAGCGATCTACAGCCTAGCGGCGACCGCACCGTGCAGGTGCCCGTGCGCTTCCTCGAGCACGCTCGCCTGCGTCTACGCAACGCCGAGGAGTCGCAAGGCGTGGGCCAAGGCGCCGGCAAACCCGGCGACCAGCTCGTCCCGCCCGACCAAGAAGGCGGCGCGAAGGGCGCGGGCGGCAACGAGGAGGGCGGCTTCGAGTTCATCCTCGAGCTCAAGATCGACGACATCGTCGATTGGCTCTGGGAGGAGCTCAAGCTGCCGAACTTGAAGATCAAGTCGGGGGCCGTGCAGTACGACGACTACACGCGTGAAGGCTGGAGCCGCCGCGGCGTGCGCTCGCGGCTCGATCGGCGCCGCTCGCTCAAGGAGGCCCTGAAGCGCCGCGCCGTGCAAAGCGAAGAAGCGCCGCCGTTCACGAACGACGACCTGCGCTATCGCCAGCTCGCGACGCGGCGCCGCCCGGCGACCGAGGCGGTCGTCTACTTCGCGATGGACGTCTCCTCGAGCATGACGGAGCAGGACCGCAAGCTCGCGAAGTCCTTCTTCTTCTGGGTCGTGCAAGGGTTGCGCCGGCAGTACACGAACCTGACGGCCGTGTTCGTCGCGCACACGGTCGAAGCGTGGGAGTTCCCCGAGTCCGAGTTCTTCGAGGTCAGCGGCAGCGGCGGCACGGTCGCGTCGACGGCGTTCCGCAAGATCCTCGAGATCGCGGCGCAACGCTTCGACCCGGGCCGTTTCAACACCTATGTCTTCTACGCGTCCGACGGCGCCAATTTCCACAACGACCGCGAGGCCGCCGAGGCGGCGCTAGGCGAGCTCGGCAAGCTCGCGAACTATGTGGGCTACGTCGAGACGGCGTCGGGCCAGCAGCCGTCGTTGCAGTCCGAGACCGCGATTCTGTTCGAGCAGCTCGAAGCGGAAACGCACGCCGCGGGCCGGCACGCGCTCTCGACGCCCGACTCCGTTTGGGAAGCGATCCGCGGGTTCTTTAGCCGCCGCGCCGAGGTCGAGGTCTAGCATGAACGGCGTGCTGCAAAGCTACGCCGGCCTCCTCGAAGCCCTCGCGCACGACCACGGCCTCGACTACTACCCCGTGCAATTCGAAGAGGTGCCGTCGAGCTTCATGATGGAGGTGGCCGTCTACGGGCTGCCCGTGCGCATGCCGCACTGGTCGTTCGGCGTGCGCTACATCTATCAACTCGTGCAGCACCGCATGGGCCACTCGCGGCTCTTCGAGGTGGTGTTCCCCGGGAACCCGGGCCGCGCCTACCTCGCGGGCAACAATTCGCTGCAAGAGAACACGCTCGTCACGGCGCACGTGCTGGGCCACGCCGACTTCGCGAAGAACAACTCGCTGTTCAAGCGCAGCCAGGAGCAGGTGGGCTACCGCATCGTCGAGCAAGCGGCCACGCACGCGCGGCAGATCGGTGCGGCCGTCGAGCAGTATGGCCAGACGCGCGTCGAGCAGGTGCTCGACGCGGCGCTCGCACTCGAGGCGCACATCGATCCGTTCCAGGGGCTACGCCGCGAGCGCTATCCGCACTACGTCGACGCGGCGCACGCGCCGCACGAGACCACGTTTCAAAAGCGTTTCGACACTCTCCCGGGCACGCCGATGCCCGCCGAGCAGCCCTTGGAGCGCGCACGCGCGCCGATTCCGCCGGCGCCCGAGCGCGACCTGCTCTGGTTCATCGCCGAGTACGCGCCCGAGCTCGAGGAGTGGGAGCGCGACGTGTTCCGCGCCGTGCGCGAGGAATCGTTCTATTTCTATCCCGTGTTCGCGTGCCAGATCATGAACGAGGGCTGGGCATCGTACTGGCACGCGCGCCTGTTGCGCGAGGCCGATTTTTTGCCGCACAACGAGTATCTCGACGCGCTCAAGACGCACTCCGACGTCGTGCGCCCGCACGCGGCCGAGCAACAGGCCGCGCTCGCGCCGAATCCTTATCACGTGGGGTTCCAGATTTGGGAAACGATCGTCGCCGAGCACGGGCTCGAGCGGGCGTTCCAGATCCGCGCCGAGGACGACGACTTCAGCTTCGTGCGCAATCACTTGACGCAGGAGCTCGCCGAGGAGCTCAAGCTGTTCCGTTATGAGCGCCGCGCCGACGGCAGCGTCACGGTGCTCGATCACGACATCCACGCGCTGCGCGAGACGATGCTCGCGCCGAAATACAACTTCGGCGCACCGGCCGTGCTGTCGAAGCACGTTGCTCACGACGGCGCGCTCACGCTGCACCACGAGCACGAGACCGACGGCCGCGGCCTCGACCTCGACCGCGCCGAGCGCGTGCTCGGCTATCTACACCAGGTGTGGCGCCGGCCCGTCAAGCTCGAGACGGTCGATTCGTTGGGCCAGCCGAAAACGCTCGAGCGCGCCTGACGCTATTGCTCGCGCGCTTCGCCGGGCGCTGCGGCGGCCTCGGCGGCCTCGGCGGCTTCACGTGCTGCGCGCCGCTCACGGCGGCTCGGCGGCGGCTGCTTGCTCACGGCGATGAGCGCGGCGCCCTCTTCCGCGGTGACCGGCGTGAACGGGCCGAGCGAGCAGACCGGTCCCCCGATCAAGCCCGGCCCTTCGATGGACGTGCTCACGCCCGTGGCGCGGTCCGTGACCGAAGTCGTGTTGCCCGAGGAGCTGACGCGGATCAACAGCTGAAACGACGTGCCGGCGCAGAACTGGCCGTCGGAGGTGCTAAGGCTCACCTGCGAGGATGGCCGGAGCGCAGGGCACGATCTCGCGAGGTCGTTCCGATAGAGCCGCTGGTCGCGCGTCGCGAACAGGATCCTGTTCGCGTCGATGATCAGCCAGCGATCGACGTTCGCGCGCGCCAGGCAGGCTTGCGCCGCGCCCGCGTTCTGTTGCGCCGACGACGGGCTCTGCCATGCCAATGTCGAGGACAACACGGCGCAGAGCAGCAGAGACCGCACCATCTTCACGCGAGCTCTCATTCGACACCTCCAGCGCGTTCGCTGGCCGAAACCGCGCGCGCGTCAATCGTCGTCTAGATCCCCGAGCGTGACGACGATGTCTCGCTCCGAGACATCGACGTTCCAGAAAGTGTACTTGTCGCCGTCCTCGTCCACGAGACGGATGTCGAAGATCGGGCTGCGGAAACCCGTGAGCGTCACGCGGCGCGTCTTCCCGTCGGGCAACACTTCTTTGCCGAGCACGTCTTCTTCCCAGGAGTCCGACTTCGCCGGGCTCACGTACATGTACATGATCGTGTAGCCGGTGCGGTTGGTAATGTCAACGTAATAGTCTGCGGCGAGGGCCGCGGCGCTGATGCCGACGAGCAACATGGCGCCGACGAGCAGCTTGAGCTTGGCCAACATGGAATCCTCCCCTGAAGAACCCCGAGATCCGAGACCCCGAGGCGCATGCTACGCGCTCGGTATGCCCGCGGGAACACGATGGCGTCACACCCCCCGCTACTTCTTGAACAGCGAATCGAGCGTCGAGCGGGCGGCGTCCTCGGCCTGCTGCTCGGCCGGGTTGAAGGCGCGCGCGGAAGGCTTGAAATAGTCGCAGAAATTGGCCGCCTTCTTGTCGCGGACCTCGATGGCGTCGTCCTCGCTGCAGCCCTTCGGCTTGCGCGGCGCGTAGCGCTCGCACATGCGGCAGACGTGCAGGTGCACGTGGCACTTGGGGCATTCGTCGAGGCGCGTGAGCGGCAACGAGAGCTCGGCGAGGGATTCGCCGCAGCGGTAGCAGCGTAAGTCGTGAGCCATATCAGAGATCGAGCTCGATGCTCTCGAGCGCGAGCAGCCGGTGCTTGATTGCGAGGCCGCCCGAGTAGCCGCCGATGCTGCCGTCGCTCGCGATGACGCGGTGGCACGGGATCACGATCGGCAGCGGGTTGCAGCCGTTGGCCTGGCCCACGGCGCGCGCGGCCTTCGGTTGCCCGATCGCGCGCGCGATGTCGCCGTAGTTGCGCACGGCGCCGTACGGGATCGTTTGCAGCGCGCGCCACACGCGTAGCTGGAAGTCGGTGCCGACGGGCGCCAAGTCGAGGTCGAACCCGCGGCGCTTACCCGCGAAGTATTCGCCGAGTTGCACGGCGGCGTCGCGGCAGCGCTTCGTGTCGCGGCGGCCCGCGGGACGCCGGCCGTCCAAACGAATTTCGAGCACGCGGCTGTCGCCGTCGACGGCGACCGAGAGCGCCGAGCGGAACGGCGAGGGCACGAGATCCCAGTAGCAATAGACCCTGGCCGCGCGGCGGCTCGGCGGGGTCGCTGTCGGTGCCGGTTTCCCCAAGTCTGCTACCTTAGCGTGCCGCTCGGGCCCTGCGGCCGGCGGCGGTTTGTTGTAGCTCGGATGCTAACAGAGATGACCGATCGAGCGGACCAGAGCATGGATGCCCGAGGTAGGGCAACGCAGGCGAGGGCAGGGACGCCCGAGGTAGAGCAACGGAGGGAGCAGTTGCCGGGAGCAGTTGCCGAGCAATGGGTGACCGTCGCGACGGGCTTGAGCGAGGCGCTCGCCAACGAGCTCGCGCTCGTGCTCGCGGCCCGCGGTGTGCCGTTTCGGCGCGGGTCCGGCGTCACGGGCTTCGAGCTTGCGGTGCCGTTGGCCGCCGCGCCCGTGGCAGCCACGGAGCTCGCGCTCTATCGCCACGAGAACGCGCGCAAGGTCGGAACGCAGCCGCTCGAGGAGATCGGCGACGGCCGGCCCGGCGCTGTCGCCTACGTCGTCACCTTGCTCGCGGTATTCGTCGCGCTGCACGCGGATCTTTTTCTTCTCGACTGGCTCGGCGCGGGACGTTTCGACGGCGGCGCCGTGCTGGGCGGCGAGGTCTGGCGCCTCGTCACCGCGCTGACGTTGCACATCGAGCTCGCGCACCTCGGCGGCAACGTCGCGTTCGGCGCGTTCTACGGCTATTTCGTGGGCCGCTATTTGGGCACGGGTGTCGGCTGGCTCACGGTGATCCTGGCCGCGGCCGCGGGCAACGGGCTCAACGCGTTGGTCCAGGCGGCGACACACCGCTCGATCGGTGCCTCGACGGCCGTGTTCGCGGCGCTCGGCCTGCTCGTCGCCTACACCTGGCGCCGCGGCTTCTTGACGCACACGCCGTGGCGCGCGCGCATCGCGCCGATCGTCGCGGGCTTGGGCCTGCTCGCGTTCACGGGCACGGGCGGCGAGAACACGGATCTCGGCGCGCACTTGTTCGGGCTCGTCGCGGGCTTCGGCGCGGGGCTCGTGCTCGCGCGCTTCGTGCCCGTCGTTTGGCTCAAGAGCACGCGCGTGCAACGCGCGTGCATGGCGGCCGCCGTGCTCATCGTGCTCGGCGCTTGGGCCGTCGCGCTGCTCGCGTAAGAGGTGCCGGTAAGAGGTGCCGGGCTTACGGTTTCGGTTCGCGCCGGAAACGGTCGTCAATCCCGATCTCGACGCTCGCGAACCGAAACCGTAAGCCCGGCACCTCCCGTCCGCGCGTAGGAGGTGCCGGCACCTCCCCGTTAGCGGTCGAGGGCGCTGGCGACGAGCTCGAGGAAGTCGCTCTCGTTCGTGACGCCTTGGGCGAGGTGCGCGTTGAGCGTGTAGCCGTGGCGGTTCGCGAGCGCCTCGTAGCGCGGCCGCCGGTGCGCGACGAGCGCGGGGAAGATCCAGCGCACGAACTCGTCGGGCACGATGCGGTCGGGGCTGTCGAGCTCGGCCTCGGCCAGGTACTCGCCGAGCTTCAAGTCGAAGAACTGCTCGTTGTAGTAGAGCGGCTTGGGATCCGTGACCGCGCGCCGCACGAGCTCGCGCTCGAGCTTGTCGTCGGGCTTGAGATAAAGAATGAGTGTGTGCTCGGCGAGCGTCTTCTCGGTCTGCTCGTCCTGAAGCTCGACCAGGCTGCCGCCCGCGTCGTTGAGGAAGTGGTCGTAGCCGTAGATCTCCTGCGCCTTGACGATGAACTCCGCGACGTCGCGCATCGCGCCGATCTCGGCGTCGCGGTGGAGCCGCTGGCGGCGCTTGAACTCGGCCACGGGCAGGCCGCCCAAATCCGCGCGCCCGATCTTGCCGAGGAAAGTCGACACGGGTTGGAGGTTGTGGAACGTGACGTTGCTCGCGATGTAGATCGAGTCGCTGCGCAAGAGCTCGCGCAGGAAGTCGACCTGCATGGCCTGGCGCTTGATGTTGTCGAGGATCGGCTCGGCCAAATACTTGGTGCCGATGCGGTAGTCGCCCGAGTAGTGGAACCACTTCGACGTGGGCAGCTTGTAGGCGAGCGTGGTCTTACCGACGCCCGACATGCCGAGCAGCGTGATGGCCTTGTGCGGCCAGGCCAGGAACTCCGAGCGGGTCATGCGCATGGTGAAGGACCGCGAGACTGTAAGCGCGCGGATTATACGTTCGCGGTCACGCCGAGCCGAATGTCGAAGTTGCCCGTGAGCTCGCCGAGCGTCGAGCCCGGCAGCGGCCGGTAGTCGACCATGAGCGTCTCGAGCAGCGCGGGATCCGTGATTCGCCGCGTGATGAGATCGCCCTCGTTCGCCTCGTGACCCTTGACGAGCGCCTGCGTCGCCATGATGCGCTTACCCGCCTTGCTCACGGCCACGTGAATGTGCGGTGCGCGGAACTGCCCTTGCAGCGTGTACGGCACGGGCTTGATCGTGCGGAAGTAATAGCGCCCTTCGGCGTCCGTGAGGAAGCGACCGTAGCCCTGGAAGCTCCGGTCGAGCTTGCCGTCGTTTCGGCCTTCGGTGTGGATGTACGAGCCGTTGACGTCCGATTGCCAAATTTCGATGACGGCGCCACGCACGGGCGCGCCGCTCTCGGCGAACAACCGGCCGCCGAAATGCGCGATCTCGCCGACGGCCTGCGTGATGCCGTCGTTGATGATGAGCAGGTCGTTGTCCGTGTCGAGCGGCAGGCGGTCGGGGTAGTAGGGGCCGTCGCCCGTGACGGCC
>DATFFV010000142.1:0-7145 GCA_035249885.1 Gammaproteobacteria bacterium
TCCGTTCGATCAGCTCCGGGTCCTCGATGCTTGCGATCACTTCGAGGCGCCCGCCGCAGCGCGCGCACTGCTCGATCTCGATGCCAAACACGCGTTTGAGGCGCCGCGCCCAGTTCAGCGCCACGTGCTTCGGCGTCGGCCATTCGGATGTGCGGCTACGCGCCTTCGATCCTCGTCCCGCCGGCGTGATCGCCGCGCGCAGCGCCGCGTTGGGAGCGAAGACTCCGTGATATCTCGTGAGGTGGGCGCGCGGCGGCGGGACCAGCGCCGCAAGACGCGCGATGAAGTCCAAGCGCTCCAACACGATGTCCGTCGTTCCGTCTCGATACGGGGTCTTCAGTCGATAGCGCACGTGACCCTGCGCCGTCAGCGACAGGCGCTCCACCGACACTGGCGGCCGGCTCACGTAGCGGGCGAGCCGCTCCAGCTTCTCCCGTTGGTCGGCTTCCACACCGAGTCCCGCGTGCAGCGAGAACCCAGCGTACTGCGCCACGCCCTTCCCGGGCCCCTCCCCACGCGCCGGCACCGTCTGTAACGAAAACACCTTCTGCCCGGCACGCGGACCCACCGCTACGCGGTACGTGATCGAGTGGCCGAGGAGATCGTCGATCGGCCCACCGGCCGCGGGGCCGAACTCGAGAGTTCATCTTGATGTCCTTACGTCTAGGCGACTCCGCAGCGGGCAAGCGCTTCTGGGCCCCTGCCCCTCTTCCTCCCGGCGTGATCGCCGCTCTTAACGCCGCGTGCGCCGCAAACACGCCATGAAATCTCGTGAGGTGTACCCGCGGCGGCGGCACCAGTAGACGAACTCAACGCAGTCGTCGGATCCGATGTTTCTCCACTTCTTCACGTCCCGAACGAGCCCTGCGGAAAACTGATCCGCAGACCACGGTTACACAGGATCAACGACTTGCGATAGAATTTCGCGCGCTCTGAGGATCGGAGCCGGGCGGTCAAACGCTCTCAAGTGTTTGTTTTTAGTGGTGATGTAGCTCAGATGGTTAGAGCGGCGGATTCATAACCCGCAGGTCGGTGGTTCGATCCCACCCATCACCACCAATTCAGCAATGGAACACGTCGCATATCTCGCGCTCGGAGCGACCGCGGGCTTGCTCATCGGCAGCGTCGGGATCGGCGGCGTCATCCTCGTGCCCGCCCTCGTCTATCTCGCGGGCCAATCGTTCCCTACGGCGATCGCCGCGGCGATGTGCGCGTTCATCGCCTCGGGTCTGGTCGGGGCCTACGCGTACTGGAAAGCAGGCTCGCTGCGCTTCCGCATGACGGCGTGGACGTGGGCAGGCGCGCTGCCGTGCGCGTTTGCCGGCGCGCTGCTCGTGAACGTCGCCGCACCTGCCCTGCTCGAGCTCATGATCGGACTGTTGACGGCGGGCGCGGGACTATATGCCTTGGCGGGCCGCCGCGACGCGCAAGCAAGACGCGAGCGTTCCCTGTCAGCACCGGCGTTGACCGTCATCGGCGCCGGCACGGGGTTTCTGTCGGCGCTCACCGGCACGGGCGGGCCGTTGGTCCTCATTTCGATTCTCGTCTCGCTCGACGTTCCGATGCTCGCAGCACTCGGCCTGGCTCAGGCGATCCAGCTGCCGGTCGCCGCGGCGGCGACAGGCAGCAACGCTCTCGCGGGCACGCTCGACGTGCCGATGGCGCTCACGCTCGCGGGCGGCATCGCCATCGGCACGTGGATCGGCGCCAAAGCGGCGCACGCGCTACCTACCGACGCGTTACGTAAATCCGTCGCCCTCGTGCTCGTGCTCGTGGGCGGCGCGATGCTGGTGCGCCTCGCGGCTAGCTGAACTACCCCGGTTCGCGACACCCTCTTGCCAATTCGCCGGGGCTGTCGTAGATTCTCCTACACATGTAGGAGGTCGCCGTGCCGCAGCCGAAGCTCAGTAAGCTCGAGCTCAAAATCATGGCGGCGCTCTGGACCAAGGGCGCGCTCTCGGTCCGCGAGATCCAGGAGCACTTTCCGGCGCGACGGCGGCCCGCCTATACGACCGTGCAAACGATGGTGTACCGCCTCGAGGCGAAGAACGCGCTCAGGCGCACCAAGAAGATCGGCAACGCACACATCTTCGACGCCGTAATCTCGCAATCGGCCGCACAAAGCAAGCTCATCGACGACCTGCTCGGCCTCTTCGGCGGCCGCGCGCAGCCGTTGATGTCGCACCTGATCGAATCGGGCCAGCTCACGCTCGCGGACATCGAGGAAGCGCGCGCCGCGCTGCGCGACTCCGCGAAGAAGGAGTAATCGCCATGCTCGCCGAAGTCGTCAATCATCTCTGGCAATCGACGTTGATCGTCGCTGCCGTTGCGATCGTCGCGGCGATGCTGCGCGACCACGGCGCCCACGTGCGCTACTGGCTCTGGTGGGCCGCATCGGTGAAATTCCTCGTGCCGTTCTCGCTGCTGACACTGCTCGGCGGCGCGCTCGGCGGCGGAAGCACCCCGCTCATCGAGCTCGCCGATTGGCCGGCAACGCTGGTGCTCGTCGCCGAGCCGATGCCGGAAGCCGCAACGTGGACGCCGCTCGCGCTCGCCCTGCTCGGCGTCTGGGCGGTTGGGTTCACGACGGTCGCCGGGCGTTGGGTCGTCGGCGCAATCGGGCTGCGCAGGCTGCTGCGCGCATCCACGCCGTACGCGACCGCACTACCGCGAATCGCCGGCCGGCTCGAGGTGCGTACGACGGCCGCGCTCGTGGAGCCCGCGCTCGTCGGCGTCTTCCGCCCCGTGTTGCTGCTGCCGCAAGGCCTCGTCGAGCACTTGAGCCTGGCGCAAGTCGACGCCGTGCTCGCGCACGAGGTCTCGCACTGGCGGCGCCGCGACAATCTGACCGCGGCCGTCCACATGGTGGTCGAGACCGTGTTCTGGTTTCACCCGTTCGTCTGGTGGGTAGGCGCGCGGCTCGTCGAGGAGCGCGAGCGCGCGTGCGACGAGGCCGTCGTGCGCGCCGGCCACGACGGCCGCACCTACGCCGAAGGAGTACTCAAGGTCTGCGAGCACTACGTCGCGTCGACGCTCAAGTGCGCAGCGGGAGTCAGCGGCGCCGACCTCAAACGGCGCGTCATGGAAATAGCAAGGAGTCGAGTCATGAGCGACTTGTCGATACAGAAGAAGATCTTGCTCGGAACGTTTACGCTCGCCACGGTCCTGGTGCCGATCGTGTTCGGCGCCGTAAGCGGCTCCGCGGTGGCACAGAACGATCGGGATATCGTTCCGCTGGTACGTATCAACCCGAATTACCCGCCCGAGGCGATCGCGGCCGGTCGCGAAGGCGAAGTCATCCTAATGTTCACGGTCAGCATCACGGGCATGACAACGGACATCGTCGTAATCCAGTCCTCGTCGCCCGAGTTCGAGGCGCCGTCGATCGCTGCGCTGGCGCAGTGGCGCTACGCTCCGTTGCTCGAGCGCGGCCAGCCCGTCGAACGGCGCGGCGTGCGCACGATGCTTCGTTACCAGCTGGCCAACTACCGACCCGACGCCCCCGACGACGATGACGAGCGCTAGGACACGAGGGGTGGCGTGCTACGGCGCGCCGCCCGCTCCCTGGACCCGTTGCAGCTCGGGCACGTAGCGCGTGTGGCAACCCAGGCACGCGTTGTAGACCTGCTCGCCCGCGGCGAACACGCGGTCTACGTCGTGCGCTTCGGCGGCTGCCGCCGCCTCGGCACCGGCATCGACGAGCGAACGCGAGAACTGCATCCACGCGCCGTCATCGACGGCGCGCGGCTCCATCATCAGAAGATTGCCGGACTCGGCGAGCGCGAGCGCGGACGCCCACACGAATTCCCAGTCCTCGTCGGTCTCGGGCTGGCGCTCGTGGACGCCGTCCGCGTCGACGGTCACTTGCACGGACTCCCAGTAGATCTCGGCCGCGTGCGCGATGACGCTCTCCATGAGCTCGAGCACCGTGGTCACGGGCTTGAAGGGCGGCTGCGCGGGAGGCTGATGGGCACAACCGACCGCCACGACACACGGGCCGATCGCCGCGAGCCGGATGAGAGCGACAGTGAGTGCCCGCACGCGCACCTCAAGTTTCGTGGAAGATGTCGCGATAACTGGTATAGACCGATACCGTGATGACGGGCCCCAGCACCAACCAGCCGAGGAGGAACGGAATGGTCGCGACGATGGAGAACAGCAGCATCATCACGCCCCAAACGAGAAACGGCACGATGTTCTTGAGGCACCCCGTGAAGCTCGCCTTGAGCGCCTGGCCTACGTCGAGGCCGCCCAGCACGATGAGCGGCGCTGCGAACCACATGAGCATGTAAACCGGTACCGTGATGGCCAGCGCGACTAGACCGGCCAACAGGATCGTCATCCCCATGCCCATGAGCTGCTCCGGGCTCGGCTCCGCGCCGGCTCCCAACAAGCTGAAAATGCTCACGCCCATGATCGCGATGACGACGATCGCGACCAGGATGTTCAAGCCGAAGAAGACGGCGCCGACAGCTACGAGCTTGCCGATGTGATTCTGAAATGCCGCGAACAGGTGTCCGACCTCGAGGCGCTCGCCGCGCCGCACGGCTTCGCAACCGAGCATGATCCCGCCCGCGATCACGGGTGCGAACAACGTCGCGGCGATCGGCCCGATGAGCGGCACGACCTGCACGCCGATCCACAGAATGAAATACAGCAGGACGACGCCGATGAACGTCCAGCGTTGCTCCCCCATGAAGTTCCAGGCGTCCGTGATCCAGCGCCAGCCGTTGCCGGCGGCCACGCTGCGCCCGCCCTCGATGAAATCGCCCTCGGGCAGCGTCGCTGCGCTGTCCGCGACGTGACTCTTCGGCGGTGCGTACGGATTATCGGCCATTGGCGCTCCCTCCCCTGTTGGTCAACGCCGGCGACCTTCCTCCGGCACGAGCTGACGAATCATGCCGTCCTGACGCGAGGTTAGAAAGAGCTCTCCGTCCCGGCTCACGCTCAAATGCAAGTCGGTGCGCGACAGCGAGGTGCCCATCGTGCCTTCGACGAGCTCGCGGAACGACGTGTAGATGCGTTGCCCCGCCGCGTCGCGCACGAAGAGCTGAACCTCTTCGATCGGCGCCACGGTCTCGGGCACGCCGTCGTCGGCGGCTTTGATCGCGGCGAGATCGGCGGCGAACAAGCGGCCGCGATTGACATCGCCGAAAATCAGCTTGCCGCGCAGCGCTTCGATGCGCCCGTGATAAGCGAATGCGCCCGTGATGGCCACGCCCTCGGTGTGGTCGTAGATCGCGACCGGGTAGATGAACTCGTCGCGGCCGCGGCCGCGTAACACGTCGCCGGGCAGCTCGTAGAGCTGGTTGAGCGCACCGCCGGGCCGAGTCCTGCCGTTCTCCCAGTACCCCTCGCGCTTCATCCAGCCATAGTTGCCGCCGTTGACGACGATGTTGACCTCTTCGATGTGGTTCATGCCGATGTCGCCGACGAACATCGTGCCGTCGGTCAGGTCCCACGACAGCCGGTGCGCGTTGCGGAAACCGTAGGCGTAGATCTCACCGAGCGTCTTCGGGTCGCCATCGGCCGCGAACTTGTTCGCCGCGGGAATCGTGTAGTCGCCGAGACCCTTGACGCCGCCCGTCTCGCGCGGGCTGCGCGGGTCGATGCGCAATATCGCGGTGATCACCGAATCGAGGCGCTGCGTCGCGGTCGGGTTGTTCGCGTTCGGCCCGCCGCCGTTGCTGAAGCCGAGATCGCTGCCGCTCGTGTAGAGCAGCCCGTAGTCCTCCGAGCCGGGGCGCGCCGTGGGATTGAACTCCACGGCGCCCATGGGATGGCTCGAGAACTGCACGACGTGCGCGACGCGCAGCAGCTCGCGCCGCGTGCCCATGAACGTGCTCGCGCGAGGATCGTTGGCGCGCCACTCCGTGATCACGTTGTGGAAAGTCACGTCGCTCGGCCCGTAGCCCGGCGGAATGAAGTCGGGCGTGGCCGGGTTACCCGGGGCGCGCTCGAGATGCACGCTGTACCAAAGGCCATTGCGCGCGAACTCGGGGTGAAACGTAAAGCCGATGAAGCCGCTTTCGAGGCGCGCGTACCAGGCGTGGGGGAACACGGCGGCGACATCCGCGTAGAGCGAGGTGCGGCCGCCGTCGAGGATATAGAGAAAACCGCGCGAGTCGTTGACGAAGCGGCGCCCGTCGGGCGCGTCGCGCACGAAACTCGGGCGCGCCCAACCCGTGGGCGTCACGTCCTGCTCCACGGGGCGCAGCTGCCGGGTTTCCGGCAGGCGCACGACGTCGCGCACCTCGACCGCGAGCCCGCGTTTGACGACCGGCGCCGGCAGCGGGTTATCGGTGATCTGCGCCGCTGCACCGGCGGCGACCGAGAGCGAGAGGGCCAAAACGGCCCACGATTTCACTTCAAGCATGCTTCCCCCCGAGAGAACGGCGTGTCGCGCCGCGGCGCGGCCCGAGCACGTGCTGCAAGAATCGCCTCGAGTCCGGGGCGGGTCAAGCCCGGCGCCTAGAGCTCCTCGCCGTCGAGTGTGCGTCGCTCAGCCGTCACGCTGCAACGCCCGTCGGCGTCGCTCTGCGGCAGTGCGACGGCGCAGTCGAGATCGTGCGTGAAGAACAAGCGCACGCGCCGCGCGATCTTGTCCTCGAGGAAGCCGCGCTTCTCGTCGATGAGGAGCTCGGGATAGCGGTCGTAGCCCATCGTCACGGGCAGATGCACCCACGGCCGCCCGGGAATCAGGTCCGAGCAGAACACGATGCCGCCGTCGCCGCCGATCTCCGCGAGCGCGAGACCCGGCGTGTGGCCGTCGCTGTAGTCGAAGCGCACGGCGGGCCCGAGCAGCGTCGACTGCGGCCGGTCGAGGATCTCGAGCCTGCCGCTGCGGCTCAGGAGTGCCTGGAGCGGCGCGATGAACGAGGCGCGATCGCGCGCGTGCGGCGCGCGGGCGCGCTCCCACGCGCCCTTGCTCACGATGAAGCGCGCCTTCGGGAACAGGAGCTCGGGCTCGCGGCCTTCGACGTACGCCGCGAGCAGCCCACCGGCGTGATCGAAGTGCAGATGGCTCAGCACGACGACGTCGATGTCCTCGTGGCGGAAGCCCCGCGCCGCGAGCGAGCGCAGCAGCACGTGCTCGGCTTCGTGCACGCCATAGCGCGCGCGCAGCTTGGGCTCGAAGAACGCGC
>DATFFV010000143.1:0-2871 GCA_035249885.1 Gammaproteobacteria bacterium
GGCTATTGGGTGTCGCCGATCATGGAAGACTGGCGCTGGCGCATGGTCACACCGCTCAAAGGCGATGCCGCGAGCATCCCGGTGAATGCCGCGGCTCGGGCGCTCATAGACGCCTGGGATCCGGCCAAGGACGAAGCCGCGGGCGACGCGTGCAAAGCCTACGGCGCACCCGCGCTGCTGCGTTTGCCGGGCCGTTTGCGCATCGGTTGGCGAGACGAAAACACGATCGAGATCGAAACCGACACGGGGCAGCAAACACGTCTCCTCCACTTCGATCGCTCGCCGCCACGCGACAATGCACCGAGCCGGCAAGGGTATTCGCAGGCGGACTGGAGTTTCCGCAGCGCTCGCGGCAGCCCCGCCGTCGTCGTGGGTCTCGGCATGGCACCGGGCCGCCCCGCGCCGAGCCGCACGCTCGAAGTCACGACCACGCGTTTGCTGCCGGGCTACCTGCGCAAGAACGGCATCCCGTACAGCGGCCAGGCGACCGTGACCGAGTACTTCGACCGTTTCACGGAGCCCGACGGCGCGGAGTGGTTCACGGTCACGACGATCGTGACGGATCCCGTCTATCTAGGTCTCCCGTTCGTCACGACGACCGACTTTCGTAAAGAGCGCGACGGCTCGAAGTGGGATCCGCGTCCCTGCTCGACCCGCTGACGGAGCATCTATGCCGATACTGCTGCACGAGTCGACCGCCTACGCGCCGCGCCTCACGCGCGCCCCTATGATCACGACGCTGCTCGCCGCCGTGCTCGCCACGGGTGCCGTGGCCGCGCAGCCGCGCGCCGAGTTCGTGCCCGTCACCGACGCGATGCTGCAAAACCCCGACCCCGCCGATTGGCTCATGTGGCGGCGCACGCTCGACTCGTGGGGCCACAGCCCGCTCAACGAGATCGACCGCGACAACGTCGCCGATCTCAAGATGGTGTGGACGCGCGCGCTGGGGCCCGGCCTGCAGGAAGGCACGCCGCTCGTCTACGACGGAGTCATGTACTTCCCGAATCCGAGCGACCTGATTCAGGCGTTCGATGCCGCGAGCGGCGATTTGCTTTGGGAGTATCGGCGCGCGCTGCCGGCCGATCTCGGCGAGTACTTCCCCGTGCCGTCGATCAACCGCAATCTCGCGATCTGGGGCGACTCGATCATCGACACGAGCTCCGACGACTACCTGTTCGCGCTCGACGCACGCACGGGCGAGCTCAAATGGGAAACGAAGCTGTTCGACTACCGGCGCGGCGCTCAACAAACCTCGGGGCCGATCATCGCCAACGGCAAGATCGTCTCCGGCCGCGGCTGCGAGCCCGAAGGCAGCCCGGCGGCCTGCGTGATCATGGCGCACGACGCACGCTCAGGAAGCGAGCTGTGGCGCCGGCGCACGATCGCAGCACCCGATGAAGTGAATGGCGACTCGTGGGGCAATCTCGCCGACGAGGAACGGTGGCACGTCGGCAGCTGGCTCGTGCCGAGCTACGACCCCGAGCTCGACCTCGTGTTCGCCGGAACCTCGGTCACCTCGCCGGCGCCGAAATTCGCGCTCGCCGGCAACGAACGTCAATACCTCTATCACAACTCCACGCTCGCGCTCGCTGCCGAGACGGGCGAGATCGCCTGGTACTACCAGCACATCGTCGATCATTGGGATCTCGATCATCCGTTCGAGCGGCTGCTCGTCGAGACGGCCGTCGCGCCCGACCGCGACGCCGTCACGTGGATCAACCCACGCGTTCGCCCCGGCGAGCGGCGCAAGGTCGTCACGGGCATCCCGGGCAAGACCGGCATCGTCTACACGCTCGACCGCGCGACGGGCGAGTTCCTCTGGGCACGGCCGACCGTGCAGCAAAACGTGCTCGAGTCGATCGACGGCCTGACGGGCGAAGCGACGTGAACCCCGAAGCGTTGTTCGTCGAGGTCGGCCAGGAGCGGTTCATCTGCCCGACGACGCTCGGCGGCAAGAACTGGCCGTCCGGCGCTTACAGCCCGCTCGGCAACGTGATGTTCTTTCCGCTGCAAAACACGTGCATGACGTCGACGCCGACATTGAGCCGCCCGAGCCCGGATTCGCTGTACGGACTCCGCAATAGCAATGAGATCGCGCCGAACCGCACCGACGTCGGCAGCCTGTACGCGATCTCCGTCGAGACGGGCCGGACGCTGTGGACCTACGACCAACGCGCGGGCCTCCTCTCGTTGCTGTCGACGGCGGGCGGCTTGCTGTTCGGCGGCGACACGAACGGCCGGTTTCGGGCCTTCGATCAACGCACGGGTCGCGTGCTCTGGGAAGTCAACCTGGGCTCGCCGATCTCGGGATACCCAGTCAGCTTCGCCGTCGATGGCAAGCAGTATGTCGCCGTCAGCACGGGGTCTTCGCTAACGGCCATGGGCGCCAACCGGCTGACCCCCGAGCTCACCCCGAGCCTCGGCAACAATCTGTTCGTATTCGCCCTGCCCGACTGATCCCAAGGCCGTTCACGGGCTGGCGAGCAATACCCAGAGAGCATCACGGGTATACAAAAAGCATTGGCCCGCAGCGAGGACGTGTGCGAGCCTTTTCGAGCAATCGGGAGGCGCGACCATGACCACTGCTCCAGTCACGACGGCAGATACCTTGGCTGAATCGCAGCACCTGTTTCGACAGGTAATGAGCCGCCTCGCCACGGGCGTGACGGTCGTGACGACGCGTTTGGGCGACGAGGTATTCGGCATGACGGCCAACGCGGTCATGGCCGGATCGCTCGAGCCGATGCTCTGCGTCGTCTCGATCAACCACAGGGCACACATGCATGCGCGACTGAAGTCGGCCGGCCACTTCGGCGTGTCGTTTCTCAGTCAGGAGCAACAACACCTGGCCGCGCATTTCGCCGGCAGGCG
>DATFFV010000144.1:0-2217 GCA_035249885.1 Gammaproteobacteria bacterium
GGCGATCGGCCGATAATCCACGCGAATCGTTGCTATCGCGCGCCGCCGTCGGCGGCGCTCAAGCTGCGATACACGGTCGCGATGAAGGCGTCGGCCGAGGCCGGGCCGCTGGCGGCGCCGTAGCGCCCGTCGTAGTCGCGCGCGAGGCGCGCGGCCCGCACTTGCTCGCGCGTGAGCCCTTTGGCGATCGCGTCTTGCACGCGGTCGCGCACGATCGTCAGCATGTCCCGGTACTCGGCGACGTCGCCCTCGTCGTAGATTCGGCCCCGGTTGGGAATCACCCTCGTTCCGTCCTGCGCCCGCCATGCCGCGACCGTGATGTCGAGGATGCGGTTGAGCGCCTCGAGCGTGCCGTTCACGGTGCCGCCGTCGTCCACCCGAATGACGGGATAGGTCAGGTCCTCGATGACGCCGCCCGCGACGACGACGTCGGACTTGCGGAAGAACACGAGCACGTCGCCGTCGCTCGTGGCGGACGGCACATGGATGATCTCGATCGGCTCGTCGTTGAAGTAGAGCTCGCGCGTGCCGCGGAAGAACGTGTCGGTCGGCGCGTGCCGGTCCGATAGGCCTGCCGCCGCGATGCGCAGCGAGGCGTTCTCGTGCGCGATGATCGCGGCCCGCTGCGCCGTCGGTGTCGGGCCGGCGGTCAGCTTCGCGTTGCCGCCGATGTGTGCCGCAGCGTCGTCGGTCACGACGATGACGCGCACGCGTCGGTCCGGTGCGATCTTGCCGATCTCCGCGAGCACGGCGTCGGCGAGCGCCTCGGGTCCCGGGTTGACGACGAGCACGCCTTCCGGCCCGACCTGCACGGCGACGTTCTGGCCGCCGGCCGCGACGAGCCAGACCTGCCCCGCGACGTGCAGCGAGCTCACGTCCGGGACGACAGAGTCGTCGGCCCGCGGCTGCGGCGATCGCTGCGCGCGCGCGGCGCTCGGTTGCGGAGCAGCGCCGCCCTGGCGGAGTCGCGCCGCGTACTCGGGGTACAGCGTCGCGCTGCCGCCCAAGGCCGCCTCGAGCGGCACGTTGTGCCGCTTCGCGAACATGTCGAGATGCTCGTTGGCGCCCGGCATGAACGACGGGACGGCGCCGCGTTCGATTGCGATCTCTTCGGTCGGCGCGCACTTGAAGAACACGTCGCTGGCGCCGAAGCCCTCGCCGTCGCCGCCGTTCACGAACCCGCCGAACTCGGCGAGCCGCGTGTTGGCGCGCGCATCGAGCCGGAAGTCCGTGGACCTGACGAACGGCTCCTCGAGATACAGCGGATCGTCGACGGCCGTCACGAGCGTCAGATAGTCGTCGTGGCGCACGAAATATTCGAGCATGCGCGCGCGGTCGCTATGAGCGATGCCGTTGCGACGCAGGAACCCCGCCTTCAAGTGCGTGGTCTCGACGACGAGCCGATTGCCTTCCCAACGGCCCGTCGAGAACCCTTCATACGTGTGCCGCGCGTTCGCGGGTGGATGCGGGCGGCCGTCCATCCAGACCGTGCGCGCGAGGCCGTAGCTGCCATAGAAACGGTACGCCGTGAGACGCTGCGTCACGGGATCGTATTCCTTGACGATCGAGAGCCCGCCGGGGCTTCGGTACTGATACGTCGACGGATGCGGCAGGCACTGGTGCTCCGGCACCGTGAGCCACGACGGCGAGTACAGCGACGCCTTGTAGCGCAGCGCGTCGTTGATCGGCAGGCCGGCATAGTCGCCGAGGTCGGGACCGCCGCCGCGATCGATGAGCTCCTCTTGGAAGCCGAAGATGCCGCCGCCGGCTTGATCCCAATCGCCGGCCACGTCGGTCTGGGCGAGAGCCGTCGAAGCGAACGCCGCGCACGCGATGCTGCGGCAGAACAGTCCGCGCACGCTGACCATGCGGATCTCCCTCGTCATCAGAACACCGGCGGCTGAAAGGTGCCCACCGGCGGGTCCGTCGCACACGGCGTCGGATTCCACCTCGAGTCGTCGGGCTCGCGCTTGAACTGGTTGCTGACGACGAACGGCGTCGTGAGGTACACGGGATCCGTGACGACCGTGACGACCTGGAGATAGTCGTTGCCGAACATCGTGAGCTTGTCGAAGTACTCGGTGACGACGGCCCGATCGCTGTAGGGCACGCCGTTCTTGCGCAGATATCCAGTGCGCAGGTTCGTCGTGACGACTATGAGGCTGCCGCGCGCGGCCGGCGCCGCCTCGCGCGTCGCGCCGCTCGGTGCCGGCCCGC
>DATFFV010000145.1:0-7558 GCA_035249885.1 Gammaproteobacteria bacterium
CTACGGGGCACCTCGAAGCGCTCAAGTCAGGTTCCGCGTCGGGCTCATGGCACCAGAAACAAACCGACTTCGCGGCCGCCCCCAGACTACCCAAGTTTCAGCCCTTCGGGACGTCGCAAGCGACATGACGGTTCCGCGGAAGCGCGCACCAACCTAGTGCAAAACCCGCCCTCCCGATCGATCGTTGCCTGTGGTGTCGGTCTTCTTCCTGGAGGTCAGGGGTCCGCCCGGCAGCTTGCGCCAGCCGGGGCGGTTCCGCGGGAGCGCCGCTGCACCAGGGTGGTGCGAAATCGCTCCGCGGAGGGGTGCCCCCCTTCGTCAGCGCCTACCGTCCGAAGAAGTAGCCGGCCTGCAAGCCCCAGCGCGCGCCGCGTTCGAACCGCCGGCCGCCGACGCCATAGAGATGCACGTCGCTCAAGCTCGTGCCGCGCGTTTGGTTGAAGAAACCCGACTGTAGGCCGCCGACGTGGGCGGCTTCGTCGGTGATGTCGCGCCCGTAGAGCGCCACCTCCCAATTGCCGCTCGGCGGCGCGAGCGCGACGCGCAGATCGAAACGGTGCCGGTCCGCGATCGTATTGAGCGTGTCGCCGGGGTTGTTCGCGGGCACCGAGCCCGCGACCCATGTCATGTTGAGCCCGGCTCTGCCCGTGAGCCCGCCGAGCTCGAACGACACCTGCGGATACACGCCGACCTGCCACTCGGGCGAGAACGTCGGGCGTCGGCCCGAGATGTCGACGCGACAGGTGCCGGGGTTGCCGGCCGCGGCCCAGTCGCGAGCCTGGATGGCACCGCACTGGCCGTTCGGGAATGACGTGTAGACGGCGTCGTTCTTGCCGCCGTTGAAGCCGATGATCCACCGGTCGTTCGGCGCCCAGCGGCCGTCGATCTCGATTCCCTGCGTGTTCGAGCTGGCCGCGTTGCGCACCTCGAACCGCGCGGTCGTGCCGTTGAAGGAGTTGACCTGCAAGTTGTCGAAGTCCGTATCGAACAAAGCGACGTTCAACTGCAAGCTGCTGTCGAGGAATGCTCCCTTGAACCCGATCTCGTAGCCACTCGCCTCCTCGGGCAAATACGTGAACGGATCGGGCGGCACGCCACCAAGCGGCGGATTCATGACGAAACCGCCAGCCTTGAACGCCTCGGCGTACTTGGCGTAGATCATTGCGTCGTCGCCCACATCCCATTGCACGCCGACCTCGGGAAGAACGTCGTCCGCATCGACATCGCGAACGAGAGCCGGCGTCGGGCTGAACACGCGCGGCCCGAAGCTCGTAGCACCCGCGGGCAGTAAGGCGCGCGAGATCTCGTAGACGCCGTTCTTCTGCGAGTCTTGATAGCGCGCGCCGACGTTGAAGCGAAACGCCTCGCTGACGTTCCAGGTGCCCGTGAAGAACAGCGACGTCCAGTCCGAGTTCTCGGTGAGTCGGCCGCCATCCGAGCTCGTGATCATGCCGGCGACGGGGGGACCCAACACGAACGGATAGTGCACGTTGATCTGGAGTATGGCCTCGTGCGTCTGCCAATACGCACCGACCATCCAGGCAAACGTCTGGTCCTGCGGCGAGGTCAGGCGGATCTCCTGCGCCACCTGCTCGAAATCCTCCGAGCGCTGGTCCGTGAACACGGCGAAGGCGCTCTCGTCGGGATCGAGCCAGTCTTCCTTGTCGAAGGTCACGTAGGACGTGATGCCCGTGAGCGTGTTGCGTCCGACCTGCCAGTTGAAGGTGCCCACGTAGATGTCGGCGTCGCTCTCGCGGCTCTCCGGGTGGTTGTACTCGTTGACGAGATTGAGGCCACGGGGGATCGGCGCGAGCGGAGCGATGGTCGTGCCCATCGTCGCGTTGACGAAGTCGATCGCGCTGTAGAGATCGACGGTGCCGCCGGAATGCGCCTCGCGGTTGTAGACCGAGAGGTCCGAGAGGCCGTAGAGCGACTCGAGCGTGCAGAGCGCCGGCACACCGGGCGCGAGTGGCCCTGCGCTGCTCGTGGCGAGGTCCATGTCGCAGCGTCCGTACTCGGCGGGCGTTCCATTCTGGAAGCTGTCTTGATATTCGTACTTGAACGTGAAGTCGAACGTATCCGTCGGTTCCCAGACGGCTACGACGCGCAGCGACTGGTTCTCCGTGGCGCCGATCTTCTCGCCGGTGACGAGCTGCGTGTAGCCCGCGTCGGGTAGATCGTAGTAGCGGCCCGCCACGCGGATGGCGAATGTGTCGGTGATCGGGCCGCCCGCGGCGCCCTCGAGAGTGGCCTCCTCGTCGTTGCCGTAGCCGAGCGTCAGTCCGCCTTCCCACGCAGGGCCGGGCTTGCGGCTATAAGAGTTCAACGCACCCGCCGTGGCGCTCTGGCCGGCAAATACGGGCTGCGGCCCGCGGACGACCTCGATGCGCTCGAGGTCGAAAAGTCCGCCCAGGCTCAGGTTGTCGCGCCCGTAATAGACACCGTCACTGAATTGCGCGACGGCTTGCTCGAACGCCTCGTTGCGCGGATCGGTGCCGATACCGCGAACCGTCAAAGCCTGACCTTGGAAGCCATCCTGAATCGTCACGTTCGGCAAGAACGCCGACAGATCCTCGATGTCCGCGAAGCCCCCCTCTTGGATCGCGGCGCCGGTGACCACGGTCACCGCGATCGGCACGTCCTGGAGATTCTCCTCGCGGCGCGTGGCCGTGATGACGATCTCCTCCAACCCCTGCCCGAGCACGGGCAGTGCGAGTGCGCCCGAGATCGCAGCCAAGAATGCGAGTCTCATCGTCGTGTTCACCGAGTACTCCCTCTCGAAGTTTCGGCCGATGTGACCCTGCACAGCGCCGCTGTCCCCGCGCGCGAACCCTTTTGCTCGACTTGTTGCGGGGACACTTCACTCGTCGAGCACGAATCAGCCGCGTACGGATTAACCGTTGCGGCGATACGACCCAGCAATAGCGGAAACCACCTAACCGGCGGTGACGCTCGCAGAGGAGCGCGCTCGCAGCGATGCCGCGGGCGTGGACTCGTCAAGTGTTGTGTGGGTTATCGGACGGGCGGGTTGTTGCGAGCGAGGTACGCTGCCATCGCCTCGAGCTCCGCGTCGCTGATTTCGGTCTTACGGAACTGCGGCATGAACGAGACCCCTTGCCGCACGATGACCTTGACGAACTCGGGCACGAGGTCGGTGCGCTCCTCGAGCAGCGGCGAGACATTCGTGCCGCGATACTTGATCTCAAGCTGCTGCGTGCCCGGCAGCGCGTTGAAGCCCGGCAACCCGAGACCGGGACCGTGACACGGCACGCACCAATAGTCGTAGACCCGCTTGCCTTGCGCGAGCTGCGCGTCGTGCTCGGGAGGCTGCGCGCGTGCGGCACCCGCGCCGGCCAAGCAGACGAGGGTCAGCACAGAGAGCCACGTCGTTCTCATGCGCGCGAGCCCCGCAAGTGTTTCGGCCAAATGCCGCCGCGGCCGGCCGCAATGATCCCGTTCGGATCGACGGCGTCCTTGAGCGTCTCGCAAAAGCGCCGCAGCGCGTGGTCGTTGAAAGAATAGGCGCCGGCGACGAGATCGACACCGAACGGCGGCGAGCGGTACTCGCCCCAGCCATGCTCGGCCGCGACCTGCGCGATCGCGCGGAACGCGGCGCGCGAGCGGCGATTGATTTCGGGGTTGAGCCGGCTCACGGGCAGGCTCGTGATCATGATGAAGGCGCGGTAGTGCCAACACGCCGGGGCCGAGAAATACTGGTTGTACGGCAAGCCGGCGTCGCGATAGGCCTCGCCCAGCACGCGGTTGGCCTCGAGGATCGCCTCGCCCGTGCGCGGAATCATCGGCGCGAAATAGAACTGGCCGCCGTCGGCCGAGTCTGGGTTTTGCGCCGTGCGCCCGCCCGCGATCGCGAAAATGCTCATGTTCGGCACGCCGATGTCGACGAGCCGATGGACGCGCTGCACTTCAGCCTGCTGCTCTACTGTCAACGGGAAGCGATAGACGACGCCTTCTTCGAAGCGCGCGCCGGGGATCGACGCGCCGATGCGCTGCTGCACGTAATCCCAGCTTCCGGCGATCGTCTTCTCGGGGCCGTAGAACTGGAGCTCGACGCTCCACGACGGAATGCCTTTCGACTCGGCGAACCGATCGAGCTCCTCGTCGCTCGGGCCGCCGGGCTTCGCGACGAGCGCGCGCAGGTCGGGCTCGCGCGCTTGCGCGAAGCCGAGCGGACTGCGGAACCCCGGCATACCGATGAGCCCGAGATTCTCGAGGTAATTGACGTGCTCGACAAGCGCGACGATGTCGCGCCGCTTGGGCACGGATACCGTGCCTCGCCGATAAGCCTCGGGTCGCGGCAGAAGCCAGAAACCCATTTTCGTCACGATGCCGAAATTCGCTTGGCCGAAAAGCCCGGCCACGTACGGGCCAAAACCGTACTTGTAGTCCGCCCACGCAGCGTCGTTGGCGAGTGCGGCCATGCCCGTGCGCATGAGCTCCCCGTTCGGCAGTACGACCTCCATGCCGCAGTGGCTGCCGAAGTGATCGCGATATTGTCCGTAGGTGTAGCCGACGCCGTGGTCGAGCGCGTTGCCGACGACGCTGCCCCACCCAGGATCGGGCGTGTCGATCCACACCTCGAGATCGCGCTCCTGAATGTAGCGATAGAGATCGAAGTACGACACGCCGGGCTCGACGATGGCCTGGCACCGGCCCGCGTCCACCGAGAGGATGCGATTCATGCGCTTGAGGTCGACGACGACGCTGCCGGAGAGGATCGGCGCCGAGCCGCCATAGCCCAAGTTCTTCCCCGTCGAGATCGGATACAGCGGGATCTTGTGCTCGTTCGCGATGCGCACGACTTGCTGCACTTGGTCGACGGTGACGGGCGCCACGGCGGCGCTCGCGAGCCGCTCGGTCGGCTCGTCGCGCTCGGGCGAATACGCGTCGCGATAGAGCGCGGCGTCCTCGTCGGACTTGAACACCCACTGCTCGCCGACGGCGGTTTCGAACTTGCGCAGCGCCGTTGCGAAGTCGGCGGCGCTCACACCCGGGGGTGGACTCGGCATGATCGACCCTCGAAGCGCTAGCTGCGCGTGCGCGGCGCGATGAGCCAGGTGTACAAGGGTCCCTCGTGGGCGGCCCCGTAGCCCTGCTGCTCGGCGCGCGGCGTGTAGTAGTGAATGATGGGCGACTCGGGTGAGTCCGTAGCGGACGGCACGAGGCGCGCCGCGGACGCCGGCGTCGGCAGCGTCGCTTTGATCAGCGGCGCAGAATCCGCGGTGTAGTGGCTCGCGAGCACGGCCATCAGCGTCGGCCACGCGACTCCCTCGGCTACGAGTCTCTCGGCCAACGCGAGGGTCTCAACCGAAGCCGCGATGTCGTGAGCCAAGATTCGACCGGCCTCGACGCGGTGCTCGACCCGAAGCGCGACGCGCATACGGCGCTCGGCGGCGAGTGTCTCGACGCAAAACAGCGGGCCGAACTGCGTGAATCCGGCGATCGCGACAGGCTCGCTGCGCCACTTGCGATCGAGCTCCTCGTACCAGAACCGAGTGATGTCGCCGCGATCGAGCGCGCGTGTGGGCACACCTGACGCGCCGATGGTCGCCGCGAACTCGCGTCCTTCGGCGTAGCGGTCGTCGTAGATCGCCTTGTGCGACGGCGTACCGGCCCGCGCCGCGCTCGTGGCAGCCGCGCTGCGCACCACCAGGCCGTTCATCGCGAACGCAGAGACGGCCGCGCCCGTCTGCAAGAATTCTCGTCGATTGGGCATCGCGCTCCCCTGAAGCAGCGCGCAGAGTTTCAACCTCGCGCTGTCCACACAATAGCGGAAATCACTCAAGCCCGTGAGTCCCGCGCGGCGAAGGCTGTGCTAACGTCGGGGGGCCAACCGTACGATTCGGAGTGACCATGCGGTACGTCGTCATGATTGCGTGTCTCGCCGCGTCGCTCGGCGCTCGTGCTCAAACGCCGACGCCGCCCTCGTTGACGGGCCTCAAGGCCGAGGCCGCCGCGCTGGTCGACGCGGACGCGAAACTCACGCAGGAAATCGTCGACAGTCTGTTCTCGTACAGCGAGCTCGGCTTTCAGGAATTCGAAACGCAGCGTTACCTCACGGCGCTGCTCGAACGCGAGGGTTTTGCAGTCGCGCGAGGCGTGTCCGGCATGCCTACGTCGTGGTGGGCGACCTGGGGGCGCGGTGAGCCGGTCATCGCGCTCGGCTCGGACATCGACGGCATCCCGAAGGCTTCGCAGTACCCCGGCGTCGCGTATCGGATGCCGATGATCGACGGCGCGCCGGGCCACGGCGAAGGTCACAACTCCGGTCAGGCCGTCAACATCACGGCCGCGTTGGCCGTGAAGAGAATCATGGAGCGCGAGCGGCTCCCCGGAACCATCGTCCTCTGGCCCGGCGTCGCCGAGGAGCTGCTCGCGGCCAAAGCCTGGTTCGTCCGCGACGGCCGCTTCGCGGGTGTCGACGCCGTGCTCTTCACGCATGTCGGCAACAACCTCGGCGTGAGCTGGGGCAACCCCACGGGCACGGGCTTGGTGTCGGTCGAGTACTCGTTCGAGGGAGTCGCAGCCCACGGCGCGCAAGACCCTTGGCGCGGTCGCAGCGCGCTCGACGCCGTCGAGCTCATGAACGTCGCGTGGAATTTTCGGCGCGAGCATCTCCGGCCCGAGCAGCGCTCGCACTACGTGATCGCCGATGGCGGCGACCAGCCGAACGTCGTGCCCTCGGAGGCGACGGTCTGGTATTTCATCCGCGAGATCGAGGCGGCCGGCGTGCGCGAGAACTTCGCGACGTTGCAGCGAATCGCCGAGGGCGCGGCGCTCATGACCGATACCACCGTCCGCCGGCGCATCGTCGGCGCCGCGTGGCCGCGCCACTTCAGTCGGCCGATCGCGCTCGCGATGGCCGAGAACATCAAGGCCGTGGGGCTCCCCTCGTGGTCGGAAGACGACCAAGTGTTCGCGGAGGCTCTGCAACGCTTGATGGGCGCGGCAGAAAAAGGGCTGCCCGTCGAGCTCGAGGGCCTTCAGGAGCCGAGCGGAGCCACGCGCTCGGGGGGGTCGGACGACATCGGCGACGTCTCGTGGGTCGTGCCCACCGTCACGCTGCGTTACCCGTCGAACGTCGAAGGCATGATCTTCCACCACTGGTCGAGCGCGATGGCAATGGCGACGCCGATCGCGCATAAGGGCGCGACGGCCGGCGCCAAGGTCGTAGCCGCGACGCTGCTCGACATGCTCCAAGACGCGGAGCTGCGCGCCGCGGCCTGGCGGTACCTGCGCGAAGAACAACTCCAGGGCATCGAGTACGAGCCGTTTATCGGTCCGAGCGACGCGCCGCCGACCGAGAAGAACGCAGCGACGATGGCGGAGTTCAGAGAACGCCAGCGCGCGTTCTACTACGATCCGCGCAGGTACGGCACGTACCTCGAGCAGCTCGGAATCGAATACCCTCAGCTCGAGCCGCCGACCACGACCCGCTGAGCGGGCACACCGGGGGAACGCCGCGAATCCGTCTCGCGTAGCTTCGCCGCGAGCTTCGTTCGCGTCGTGACGCCGAGCTTCGCGAAAATCGAGCGCAAGT
>DATFFV010000146.1:0-2327 GCA_035249885.1 Gammaproteobacteria bacterium
AGACGAAGACGCTGCTGGCCAGGCCGGCCTGGGCCAGCAGCGTCTTCGTCTGAGCCGACGGTGCCGGCACGCATTGAGCCGCCGATCGACCGCGCGCCGCTCACTGCGCGCGTGCGCGCGCCTGCGACCGCAGCGGACTACGTTATCAATCTTCAGTCCACTCGCGAGCCCGTGGATCCCGGCGCCGTCTCCGGCGTTGCCGTGGCCACGGGGCAGCACCTCTACGTGTCGACGACGGTCATCGCCGGCGTTACGTGGAATCGGCTCCGGCTAGGCTTCTTCGCCTCCGAGGCCGAAGCGAGCAGCGCTCTCGAGACACTGGCTGCCACGTTTCCGCGGGCCTGGATCGGCCGCGCGCAGGCGCAGGAAGTGCTTGCCGCAGCCGAGCTCGAGGTCGAGCGTGGCGGCGTCGTGGCCGAGGTCATGGGGGAGACCGAGCCCGTGGTGGCGGCCGCGGCGCCGAGCGTCGCCGGCACGGCGCTCCCCCCCGAGCGCATCGCCGAGCTGCTCGCCGAGGCGCGTGCCGCGATCGTTGCCAACGATCTCGAGACGGCCATCCGCGATTACACGCGACTGCTCGAAGAGCCCGGCGAGCACCGCGCCGAAGCGCGCGAGAACCTTGGCCTGGCGCGCGAGAGGAACGGCCAGACCGCGCACGCGGCCGCCGAGTACCGGCGCTTCCTCGAGGACTATCCGCAAGCCGACACCGCCGCCCGCGTGCGCCAGCGGCTGAGCGGCCTCGTCGCGGCTAGCGCCGCGCCGCGCGAGCGGCTGCGCGAGGAATCGGCGCGCGCACAGCGGTGGGACGTGACGACGGGGTTCTCGCAGTACTACCGCCGCGACCTGAATCAGTTCGACGAGGACCAGCCCGAGCTCACAACGCTGTCGGCGCTCTTCACCGACCTCGACTTGAGCGTCGCCCGCAGTGGCACCGCCGTCGATTGGCGCGGGCGCGTCACCGTCAATCATTTGCACGACCTCGTCGGCGAAGAGGAGGGCGGGCCCGGCGATCGGCAACGCGTCTCGTACGCTTATCTCGACCTCACGGGAGTGCAGGACGACTGGTCCGTGCGCGTCGGCCGCCAGACGCTGCACAACTGGGGAGTCCTCGGTCGTTTCGACGGCGCGCATGCCGCCTACGATTGGGCGCCCGAGCGCCGCGTGCACCTCATGACGGGTTTTCCCGTCGAGTCGACGCGCGATTCCGTGACAACCGATCGGCAGTTCCTCGGCGCCGCCGTCGACTTCGATCACCTCATCGGCCGATGGGATTTCAGCCCATACGTCACGAGCCAAACGATCGATGGCATCGGGGACCGTAAGGCCGTCGGCCTCGACGTACGGTATTTCGACGACGCGCGCACGTTGACGAGCATGGTCGACTACGACGTCGAGTACAGCGAGCTCAACACGGCGCTCGTGTTCGGCACGTGGCGTCTCAAGAATCGCGTCACGCTCACCGGCATGTTCGACCGGCGCTCGAGTCCCGTGCTCACCACGCGCAACGCGCTCATCGGCCAGCCTGTCACCACGGTCGAGGAGCTCCTGCTCGTGTGGACCGAGGACGAGATTCGGCAGATCGCGCGCGAGCGCACGGCCGACAGCCGCACCGTCACGTTCGGCGTGGCAGCGCCGATCGCGGAACGCTGGCAGATCAACGCCGACGTCACGGTCACCGAGATCGGCGACAGCGTGGCCTCGGCCGGCGTCGCCGCCGTGCCCGGCACCGGCGTGCAGACGTACTACTCGGCGAGTTTCGTCGGCTCGGCACTGTTCGCAACCCACGACGTCAGCATCTTCAACGTGCGTGTCGGCGACGCCGAGAATTTCACGAGCCAGCAGCTCACGTGGGACCTGCGCTTGCCCGTGGGCCGCAAGGTGCGCATCAACCCCCGCTTGCGGCTCGGCCTCTGGGAGAGCCCCATGACAGGGCGGCGCCGCGAGACGATCGCGCCGTCGCTGCGCTTGCTGCTCAACACGACGCGCCACTACCGGCTCGAGCTCGAAGTGGGCAACGACTACTTGACGCGCACCGACGCGGGCGGCGAGCAAGAGGCCACGGGCAAGTTCGTGTTTCTGGGCTATCGCGCGGACTTTTGAGCATGCACGGCCTGCCACGCGTGAGCCTGGTCCTCATGATGCTGGGATTGGCTGCGTGCAGCAGCGGCAACGGGCTCGTCGAGCAGCTCGACGAGCGCGCCGGCATGACAATCGTACACGGGCGCGAGCCGCTCGTGTTCGCGCGTACCGAGCCGCGCTACTCGCGCAGCGCGCGCGATTATCTCTATTTAGGCGCGCTCGGCACGAACCGGCAGGGTGTGCGCGAC
>DATFFV010000147.1:0-3219 GCA_035249885.1 Gammaproteobacteria bacterium
GCACGGCGACGGCAAGCAATGCGGCCGCGAAGAGTGTGGTGGCGATGCGCATCGATGCCTCCCCGAGAAAACCTCAATCGCGGCGCGACAGGATCCATTTCGGTATCACGCCGGCGTGCGACAACAGGTGATCGCGCGCGCTGCTGAGCCGGTCGAGGAGCCGCGGCAGGTCCAACCGGATGAGCTGGCCGTTGTGCTTCACGATGCGGCCGCCGACGATCACCGTGTCGACGTTCGACGTGTCGGCGCAGATGACGACCGTCGCGACGGGATCGATGACGGGCGCCACGTTCACCTGATCCGTGCGCACGAGGATGACGTCGGCCTGCTTGCCGGGCTTGATCGTGCCGATCTTGTGGTCGAGCGCGCAGGCGCGCGCGCCGTCGATCGTCGCGAACTCGAGCACGTCGCGGTGCGTCAGTGTCGGCGCGAACGCGACGTCGGGCGTGTCCGTGAACGCGAGGATGCGCTCCTGCACGAGTGCCGTGCGCATCTGCGTGAACATGTCGCCGGGCACGCTCGAGACGACATCGATGGACAGCGACGGCCGCACGCCCCGCGCCACGAGCCGGCCCGTCGGCGGCACGCCGTGGCCCATGAGCATCTCGACGTACGGCGCGACGGACGCCGTGCCGCCCGACTTCGCGATGAGATCGAGCTCCTCGTCGGTCGAGTCCGTGCAATGGATGTACGTCGTGTCGGGCCCCATGAGGCCGAGCTCGTTGAGCGTCTTGATGTGATTCACGTGCACGCCCGTCAAGCGCATGCCGACGTGCACGCTGATGCGTATATTCAAGTCCCGCGCGAGCAGCCAGTCGTGCTTCGCGACGTCGGGCGTCGTGTTGCCGGGCGCGCGCGCCGCGAGCGCGAGTGTCAAGAGCTGGTCGTCGGAGTTGAAGTACTGCTTGCGGATGCGCCGCACGTCCTCGGGATGCTCCTTCGAGCTGTAGGCCCACCACGTCGACGCGCCCACGGGCGGCCCGTGCGCATAGACGGCGCGGATGCCGGCTTCCGCGAGCCCCGCAATCGCGGCATCGGCGTGCTCGGGCGTGTTGTTCACGTGCGACCAGTCGAGCAACGTCGTGATGCCGCCGTTCAGGCACTCGAGCGCGCCCATGAGGTTCGCGATGTAGACGTCCTCGGCGCGGTACTGGATGCCGATGTTGTCGAGCATGCCCGAGAAGTACTGGTCGAGCGTGCAGCTCGGCAGCACGCCGCGAACGGGCGTCTGCCACGTGTGGCGGTGCGTGTCGACGAAGCCCGGCATCACGATGCGGTTGCGCGCGTCGATGACGTTGGCGTTCGGGCTCACCTCGAGGTTGCGCCCGATGGCCGCGATCTTGTCGCCGTCGATGAGCACGTCGGTGAGCGGCAGGTCGCCGAGCTCGGCGTCGAGCGTGAGCACGTAGCCGCCCTTGATGAGCGTGGTGCGGTCCGTGTACGGGCGTCCGCCGATCATCGTTGTCTCCCGAGATGATGCCGGCGACTAGCGGCGAGACCTTGCAGGCGGCGGCGACGCGCGCGCGGCGGCCGCGAGTATCGCTGCTATCACGGGGGCATCGATCGGCTGCGCGACGCTGACCATGTCGATCTTCAAACCGGTCCACTCGAGACCCGAGCCGACGTGAAGGCCGATCAGCACGGGCTCGTCGGCTATACCCAAGATCAGCGGCGAACCCGACATTCCGGGGTACGACAGGCACGTGTGGGCAACGAGTCGCGGCGAGAGCGAGGCTCGTGGCTCGAGATGGCAGTCGGTGAGCGTGCCCACATCCGCGTAGCGCATGGCGAGCCGGACGGGCGCACGGTCGGCAACGAGCTTCGCGAGCGATTGGTCGCCGAGCTCCCCGACGCGCCAACGGTGCAAATCGCCGTGGATACGCTTGGAGAGCACGACTGCCCAATCGTTGCCGGCGCCGAGCGCATCGCCGCCGGCGTGCCACACGTCGTCGATCGCGTACTCCTTGCCGCGTGCGACGACCCTGCAATCGCGCACGACTTCGGGGGCCGAGGCGGGCAACCCATGGGCGGTCGTCAATAACACGTCCGCGTGCTCGTGGGCGCCGACTTCGAGCACTGCGCCGCGGCTCAGGAAGGACCTCGGCGTTCCCGGCACTTTACACCGCAGCAACGCGATGCCGCGTTCGATGCCCGCGCCCGTGGGTGCCGGCAGCGTAGTGACTTCGGCCGCGCGAGCCGCCGGTGCGCCCAACGCCGCGACAACGAGAATCGAGAGCCAGCGGGCCCGCATGGGGCCACGATAGCCTGACCGGGGGGTCAAGACCAGACGACGGACGAGCTACCGCCTTCGAGGCTGGAATTGAAGAGGCGCGACGGGTCCTTGAGGTCGGCCCCGCGGGCGAACGTGAGTTTGACGGCCTTCGGTTCGCGGCGGGTGGCGGCTCCCTAGGGTCCTCCGCCGCCGCCGGCAAACCGCCGCATGGCATCGCCCGCGCGCATCGTCCACACGAAAAATTGCGGGATGAACAGCACCGCGATGAACGTGGCCGCGAGCATGCCGCCGATGACGCCCGTGCCGATCGAGTGGCGGCTCGCGGCGCCCGCGCCCGTGGAGAGCGCGAGCGGCAACACGCCCAAGATGAACGCGAGCGACGTCATGACGATGGGCCGGAACCGCAGGCGAGCGGCCTCGACGGCGGCCTCCTTGAGGCCCATACCTTCGCGGTGCATGTGGGCTGCAAACTCGACGATCAGGATCGCGTTCTTGGCCGCGAGGCCCACGAGCGTCACGAGCCCGATCTGCAAGTACAGGTCGTTGTAAAGGCCGCGCAGCCACACCGCGAGGAACGCACCGAACACGGCGAACGGCACGGCGAGAATCACGGCGAACGGCAACGTGATGCGCTCGTACTGCGCCGCGAGGATCAGGAAGACCATGAGCACGGCCAAGGCGAAGATCGCGAGCGTGTTCTGCCCGCTCGTCTTCTCCTGATACGACTGGCCCGACCACGCGAGCGTGTAGCCGTCGGGCAGCGTCTCCGCCACGAGCTGCTCCATGACCGCGAGCGCCTGGCCCGAGCTGTAACCCGGCGCGGGCTCGCCGAACAAGCGCGCCGACGGGAACAGGTTGAAGCGTTCGATGAAGTCGGGGCCCGTGACTTCACGCACGGTGGCGATCGCGGTCAGCGGAATCATCGCGCCGTCGGCCGAGCGCACGGCCACGTCGCGGATGTCCTCGGGATGCGCGCGGAACTTGGC
>DATFFV010000148.1:0-9896 GCA_035249885.1 Gammaproteobacteria bacterium
GCCAGACGGTCACAGTCATCGTAACGGGTGCGCCGCCGGCGACGCCGCGTGTCCCCGCGCCCGCGCCGAACCCGGCACGCGAGCCCTTGGCGGTGCCGCGGCTCGCCGACGGCAAGCCCGACTTCTCCGGACTGTTCATCGCGGAACGCAATCTGCGCCTGCGGGGGCCCGCGACGCTGAAACCCGGCGCCGAATCGTTCCGAGTCGAAGCCCGCGAAGACGATCTCGGCACGGGCGTGACCTGCCTACCCCCGGGCGTGCCCGCAGCGACGATGCTGCCGTTCCCGCTGCAGATCGTGCAGCGGCCCGACGTGCTCGTGATCCTGTACGAGGCGTATCACCAGTTTCGCATCGTGCCCATAGGCCGCGAGCACGCCGACTACCTGGCGCCGGCGTTCATGGGCCACTCGGTCGCTCGCTGGGACGGCGACACGCTCGTCGTCGACGTCCGCGGCTTCAACGACAAAACCATCGTCGCGGGCCACCGCCACACCGAGGACCTGCGCGTCACGGAACGCTATCGACGCATATCCTTCGAGACCATCGAGTACGAAGCGCTCGTCGAGGATCCGAAGGTGTTCGCCGCGCCGCTGCGCTACGCGGGCACGCTGACGCTGCATCCAGAGTGGGAGATCGGCGAGTACGTCTGCACCGAGAACGACCAGGACTACGACGCGCTCTTCGAGACGAACTAGGCTAAGAGGTGCCGGGTTTACGGTTTCGGTTCGCCCGAACGAGCGGACGGGCTGAGCGACTCGTTAGTCTTCGGGCGAACCGAAACCGTAAACCCGGCACCTCTTAGCTCGGCACCTCTTAGCTCCGTGCAGAAACCTTGGATCCGATCGCCAGAAACCCTGCGTTCTGGCCGGTTTCTGGGCGTGCGCAGGGATGGCGAGCCAGCGGACTATAATCTCGCCCATGATCGCTCGAGCTGAACTCGTGGATCGAGGCGACGGGCCTCGGGAAGACCACTACGTGCATCTCTACGGCGTGACGTGGGCCGACTATCTCCGGTTGCTCGAGATTCGCGGTGATTGCTCCGCGCCACGCATCACGTACCTCGAAGGGACGCTCGAGATCATGAGCCCTTCGCGCACCCACGACGAGATCAAGTCCTACATCGGCCGTCTCGTGGAGGCGTGGTGCTTGGAGCGCGGCATCGAGTTCACGCCGAACGGCTCGTGGACGTTGAAGGACAAACGCGAGGAGCGCGGCGCCGAAGCGGATGAATGCTATGTCTTCGGGCCCGAGCCGAAACGCAAACGGCGGCCCGATCTCGCGATCGAGGTCATCTGGACGTCGGGCGGCATCGACAAGCTCAACGTCTATCGCAAGCTCGGCGTCGGCGAGGTGTGGTACTGGGAGAACGGCCACGTTCAGGTCTACGTGCTGCGTGGTGCCCGCTACGACGCCGTCGCGGCGAGCGAAACCTTGGCGGGCATCGATCTCGAGCAGCTCGTGAGCTTTCTCGACCGACCCACCGCGAGCCAGGCGATCCGCGACTATCGAGCGGCGCTGCGCGGCGCGTAAGCCGCCGCCGGACCGCGCGACGGCCGCGCATCAACCTCGCGCCGCTGCGCTACGCGGGCACGCTGACGCTGCGCCCCGAGTCCACTCCTATGAAAACACCTCTCTCACGCCGCGTCCCTTGAGGCCCGCCGAAGCGCGCACCGAAAAAGGGCAAGAAACACCTCCGTGAGGGTTCATTGAATGCAACGCGTTCGCATTTGTGGCTGTCGCCCCTTCACACGCAGTACACCGGGCACGGCGAGGCGCGCAACGCCCCCCGATCGGGGTCGGCATGCTTAGGACGCGACCAACTAGCGCTTGGGCTGCGCGGGCGCTTCGCCTGTCGGCTCCGGGAGGACGCCCTCACCGTGCGACGTCGAGCCCGGCACCGAGTCGCAATGCTTGCTCGGCGCGGGTGGCGTGTCGGCGGGGCACTTGACGAGCCCCGATTGGCCGCGTCCGCCGCCGGGGAAACCGTTGCGCAACGGATGCAGGCCGACGCTCATGATCGTGCCGCGCGGAAAACCGTTGACGCTGATGCCTTGGCGCGCCGAGTTGCCGGCGCCGTCCATCTCGACGGCCCAGACGATGGGCTCGCCCTTGTCGTCCTTGAGCACCTGATCGCGGGCTTCATTGAGCGGCGCGAAGAAGATCTGCAAGTGGTTCGGGTTCGGATCGACGCGCGTGACGATGCCCGTCAAAACGTAAGTCTTGCCGATGTCGTACATGGCGAACGAGTGGTGCGCCTCCGCGACCGCGGCTGCGACCGCGAGCAACGCGCCGACCGCTAGAACGACCCTGCCCTTCTTCATGCCACTACCCTCGCGCACAAATGTCACAAACCGAATCGACCCGTCTGCTCGCGCGGCCGCTCCATCCCTTCTTCATGATAGCGCTCCCAGATCTGTGCCCACGGCCGGCCGAAGATGTCGGGCACGCGGTACTCGAACGTCTGGCCCGGTGTCATCGGCGTCGTGTGGCCGTCGACGGGGAAGCTCTGCGGTATGCACTCCATGATAGGGAACGGCTCGCCTTCATTGAGGTCGTGCTGACGCGTGAGCGTGTGCACGATGCGTACCGGGTCCACGAATGCTTCGTCGTCGTAGAGCACGACCTCGTGCTTCAAGGCGACGAGCTTTCCCGCCGCGTCCTTGCTCGGCGTGTAGATCTCGATCGATTGCAGCTTGTTACTGAACTCGAAACCGCCGTGCGAGATCCAGGCCTGGATGTTCGACGTCCACGTGACGAGCGCCTCGCCGTCCCAGAAGCCGATCGTGTCGCCGAACCACTGCGGCACGTCGGGACCGAGGCGCGGCACGACGCCGCTCTCGTCGAACTCGGCGCCGATGTGAATCTGCGTGACCAACGTCTTCGCCGCGTTACGCAGGTCGAGCACGATATCGGGCGTCACGACGATGGCGACGCGCGCGCCGCCGTACTGCGCGAGCCGGCGCATGAAGCCTTCGGGCCAGCAGTACGAGCCCGGCCACTGCGCCGAGTTGTTGCCCGAGTAGTGGTACATCTGCTGCACGAAGCGCTTCTGGTACTCGGGTGTGAGCAGGGTTAGATAGGTTGGAATCTGCAGGATTCCGCCGTTGAACCACGACAACCGCTTGTCGCGCTCGCGCAGGTAGCGCCCGCTCCAGTCGGGCACCGAGGCCGGCGTGTGCTCCGTGGGGCCGCCCTTTGCGCGAGTCTCGGCCAGCAGCGCCGCGTAGTGCGCCTTGGCGGTCCGAAACGCATACGGGCTCACGATCTCCGCGCGCGGATAGTCGCGATCGCAAAAACCCCAAGCCGCCGAGCGCGGCGGGTCATCGCCGATGAGCGGCACCTCGTACGCGCCCCAGATCTGCTCGAGCCCCACGGCCGAGTTGCAGCGGTAATAGCGCGGATCCGTCCAGAGCTCGCGGTCTTTGTAGAAGTCCGTGGTGGTGAAGATGTCGATCGGCAACGGCTGCACACCCGGCGGCACGGCGCCGTCCTTGGCGGCGAAGATCGGCGTGTTGCCCTCCGGGATGCCGGCGCCCGTGAACAGACCCTTGCCCTCGGAGCCGACGATCACGGCGGGTACGAGCGGGTCGCGTGCGCCACGCCCCGCGCTCGGCTGCGACCACGCGCAAATAGTCGCCGCTACTCCCATGGTAGCCACCACGCCCGCCAGCCCTAGCCCCCGCATCGCCTCAGACTCCTTGGAACCGACGCGCGAGTGTCGCGTCTTGCCGTGGCGGCTGTCCAGATGCGCGGCTCTTGAAACAAAGGCCGCGCCGATTTATCAAAGGCACCTGGTAGCCACAACACTACGGAGGCCTTGCTATGGAGACGCGGGTACTGCGCCACGCTTCCGGCTGCGGCGCTGCCCGCCCCAAGGAGACGTCATGAAACAGCCGAACTCTTTATTGGCCGCTCGCAAACGACTCGCAATGATCACAGCCGCCGCGCTGACTCTCGGTGCCGCAACGCTCGCACCGGCCGGCGCGGCCGTGCGCAGCGTCGTCGACACCTTCACGGCCACGACGACGGGCATGACGCCCGCCGACCTCGTGCTGCGGATCCAGGTGCTCGAATGGAGCGATGACAGCGCGCGCGCCGATGTCGTCGCCACGCTCGAGGATGCACCGGCGCTCGGCAAGCTGCCGACCGTGGGTTACATATGGCCCGCGGGCAGCCCGGTCGGCTACACGGTGAAGTACGCGCATCGCTCGAAGACGGCCGACGGCCGCGATCGCTTCACGTTCGTTACCGACAAAGCCGTCGGCAGCTACGACTTCAAGAAGTGGACCGTCGCTGGCACGGCGGCCAAAGCGCTGCCCTACTCGGTCGTCGAGCTGTACGTGGACACGGCCGGCAACGGTAGCGGCAACCTCTCCCTGGCCGCCGAGGTCGCGATCGACTCCGCGACCAATGCGATCACGCTCGCGACGGGCGGCAGCAACGTGCTCACGGGCGTCAAGCACGAGCCGGGTCAGCAGGGCTAGCGACGCCGTTGCGATCGAATCGAGCCGACGGCGCGCGCCCACACGGCGCGCGCCGCTCTAGAACGCCATGCCCACGTTGATGACGAGCGGCACGTCGATACCGTCGTTGTAGCGATACAGGTCGGCGTTGGAAAAGTGCTTCCACGAAACCGCGATGACGCCGCGGCGGTCGGCCGCGGGATTCAGCTGCACGCCGACGCCGACTTGGGCCTGAAAGGCGAACGACTCGGCTTGCCGCCGGCTGCCCAACGTGCTCTCGCTGATGTAGCTGGGACCCAGCGCTCTCACGAAGAAAAACGGCCGAGCCCAACGCGGGGAGCGCGCGGCAATTCGCGATGTCGCGGAGGGAAACAGCGTTATCTGGGGGTACACGCTGACCGCGTACAAACTGCCGTCATCGGCGGCATTGGTCGTAAGGCGCGTGTAGCTCACGCCCACGGTAACGTGCTGGCGCTCACTGCGTTCGAACCGATAGAAGCTGTAGTCGAACCCGACGGTTTCGTTGCGCTGGTTCGAGCCGGGCTGCGGCCCCTGGCCGGCCGTGACGAGCACCTCATCGGCGTACGCGGCGTTCGGTAGCGTCCAAGGAGCAACGAGCGCGACGGCCAGTGCCACGAGAAAAAGCCTCGAGCTCGCACGGATCCCGATCGTCACCGCCGCACCCACCGCCCTCGTTTCGCCGTCGAGCCATCCCATCAGGGGCGCGACCTTAGCACGTAGGCGGCGCGCACACTGAGCCGCACGTCAATACTGAAGCGCAGGTCACGTCATGGCCTGTTCGTCAGTGTCTCCGCTTGATAGCGTAGAGAGCACGATTCGGGGAGGGCGGATAGTGAACAAGCTGATGGGCATCGCGGGTAACGTCGCGGCCGTTGTAGGAACGTTGCTCTGTGCGCTGACCGGCACGGCGCGGGTTTTCGGCGTCTACGAGATTGCAGGCGTCGATTCGATTGCACTGTTCACGGTGGGAATAGGCATCATGGTTTTCGCGTGTCTTGCGAAACTCCACGTGCTCACGGTGCAAGCGAAGGGCGGCTGATCGCGACGGTCGCCAGGCACACGATAACCTGCGCGTTCAAGCGGTTACGCGATGTTCCTAGAGACCAATGGGAAGAAGATGGAGCGGGAAACGAGGCTCGAACTCGCGACCTCAACCTTGGCAAGGTTGCGCTCTACCAACTGAGCTATTCCCGCGCTATGGGGCCGCATTCTACAGGCCGGCCGCCGGACGCGGCAACGGGCCGGGTTCACGGTCAGGCACGGTCGCGCATCGCGGGCCACGCGGCACGCAGGTAATCGATCATCGACCAAAGGGTGATAGCAGCCGCTACATACACTAGCCACTCGCCGATGCGATAGATGGGCAACCCGAGCAACGGCTCGCGATAGAGCATGCAGCTGATGCCGATGATCTGCAGAGTCGTCTTCCATTTGCCGAAGATGCTCACGGCGACGTGCGCGCGCGCCCCTATTTGCGACATCCACTCTCGCAGTGCCGAAACGGTGATCTCGCGGCCGATGATGATCGCCGCGACGAGCGCGAGCGTGATCTGCGGGTCGGCCTGCACGACCAGCACGAGCGCCGTCGAAACGATGAGCTTGTCGGCGACGGGATCGAGAAACGCACCGAAGCTCGACGTCAAACCGAGGCGGCGCGCGAGGTAACCGTCGAAATAGTCGGTGATCCCCGCGAGCGCGAACAACAGGCCCGCGGCCGGCCGCGCCCACTGCTCGGACCAACCGAGCAATACTGGCGCATAAAACACGACGACGACGAGCGGAATCGCCACGACTCGAAACCACGTCAAAGCGTTCGGAAGGTTCAAGCTCATCGTCATTTGCCGTCAGCCCGCGTGAAACCGCTCGTAAATCGCTTCGGCGAGCTGCCGAGAGACCCCCTTGACGCGCGTAAGGTCGTCGATGCCGGCGCGCGTCAGCGCTTGCAAGCCCCCGAACTGCTTGAGCAGCTCGCGGCGCTTCTTCGGCCCGAGCCCCGCGATATCCTCGAGCGGCGACCGCGTGCGTGCCTTCTGCCGCCGCGCGCGATGTCCCGTGATCGCGAACCGGTGCGCCTCGTCGCGCAGCTGCTGGATCAAGTGTAATGCCGGCGAGCTCGGGGGCAAACGCAAGGGCTCGGCTCGATCGCCCAAGTACAGGCTCTCGCGCCCCGGCTTGCGGTCGAGCCCTTTCGCAACGCCGACGAGCCTGAGCCCCTGAATCCCTAGATCGGCCATGACACCTTGCGCCTGCGCGAGCTGGCCCGGGCCGCCGTCGATGAAGAGCACGTCGGGCAACGGCACCTCGCCTTGCTGCACGCGCGAATAGCGCCGCTTCAAGACCTGCGCCATCGCGCCGTAGTCGTCGCCCGGCGCCACGTCGGTCACGTTGAAGCGCCGGTAGTCGGACTTGAGCGGCCCGTCGGGACCGAACACGACGCACGAGGCGACCGTGGCCTCCCCGCCCGTGTGGCTCACGTCGAAGCACTCGAGGCGCGTGGGCGGCTCGTCGAGATCGAGGGCCTCGGCGAGCGCTTCGAGCTGGCTCTCGAGCGACGCGCTGGCCCGGTACTTGAGCTCGGCGCCATGACGCGCGTTGGTCACGGCCATGGCCACGAACCGCGCGCGGTCGCCGCGCACGCGCGCCTTGATCGCGACCTTGTGGCCCGACTGCTCCGACAGGAGCTCCGCGAGCGTGGCGGCTTCCGGCACGGCGCGGCTCACGAGGATTTCCTTGGGCGCCTCGCGGCCCGCGTAATACTGGAGCAGGAACGCGCGGATAATCTCGTCCTCGTCGGCGCCCTTGACGAGCTTCGGGAAGAAATTGCGGCTGCCGAGCGAGCGGCCGCCGCGAAAATACATGACGGCCACGCAATAGATACCGTGGTCCTCGGCCATGCCCACGGCATCGAAGTCGCCGCTCGAACGGGCCATGAGCTGCTGCGACTGAACGTTCTTGAGCTTGGCGAGCTGGTCGCGGTACTGCGCCGCGCGCTCGAACTCCAGAGCCTTGGATGCTCGCTCCATGCGCTCGGCGAGCCGTCCTGTCACGACGTCGCTCTGCCCTTGCAGGAATAGCACTGCGTGCTCGAGATCGCTCGCGTAGTCGGCTTCGTCGATGAGCCCGACGCACGGCGCAGTGCAGCGCTGGATCTGGTGCTGCATGCACGGGCGGCTGCGGTTCTCGAAGTAACTGTCCTCGCACTGCCGCAGCTGGAAGAGCTTCTGGAGTTGAATCAGCGTCTCGCGCACCGCGCCCGCGTTCGGATAGGGGCCGAAGAGGCGACCCTTGGACGTACGCGGGCCACGGTAGAACGTGAGGCGCGGGAAGCGGTGCTGACTCTCGAGCAGGATGTAGGGATAGCTCTTGTCGTCGCGCAGCATGACGTTGAAGCGCGGCCGATGCTGCTTGATGAGGTTGTACTCGAGCATCAGCGCCTCGACCTCGGTGCGCGTGACGGTGACCTCGATACCGGCGATCGACCGCACCATGGCGAGCGTCTTACCGTCGTGCGCGCGATTGCCCTTGAAGTAGCTCGTCACGCGGCGCTTCAAATCCCGCGCCTTGCCGACGTAGATCACGTCGCCCGCGGCGTCGAGCATGCGATAGACGCCGGGCTTGTGCGTGAGGTGTGCGAGCACCGTCGCCGGGTCGAAAGCGGCTCCCACCGCTTCGCCGGCTTGGGACTCGGGTTCAGCGGCCTGCACCCGGTTCAAGGCTCCGTTGCGGCTAATCGTGCGTGCGCAAGCGCCCGCCGATGAGCATCGCAATCTCCATGGCTTGCTCGTAGTTGAGCCGCGGATCGACCTGCGACTTGTACGCGCGTGCGAGATCGGACTCCTTGAGCCCGCGCGCGCCGCCCATGCACTCGGTGACGTTCTCGCCCGTGAGCTCGAGGTGCACGCCGCCCAGGACGCTGCCCTGGTCCTGGTGGATGCGGAACGCCGAGCGCAGCTCCGCGCGGATGTTGTCGAAGCGGCGCGTCTTGTAGCCCTCGGCCGTGGTCTCGGTGTTGCCGTGCATCGGGTCGCAGACCCAGAGCACGCTCGCGCCCACGGCGCGCACCGCGCGAATCACGCGCGGCAAGTGCGTGTCGACGTTCTTCGCGCCGAAACGCGTGATGAGCGTGAGCCGCCCCGGCTCGTTGTTGGGGTTGAGTACGTGCACGAGCTGTTGTAAGTGCTCGTCGGTGACGCTCGTGCCGATCTTGACGGCCATGGGGTTCGCGACACCGCGAAAATACTCGATGTGCGCGCCGTGCAAATCGGCCGTGCGCATGCCGATCCAAGGATAGTGCGTCGTCAAGTTGTACCAGCGCTTGCGATGCGGCAGGAAACGCGTCTGAGCCTGCTCGTACGGCAGGTGCAACCCTTCGTGCGACGTGAAAAACTCGACGCGGTGCGTCTCGTGCATCGGCTCGCCGCTGATGGCCTCGAAGAACTCGAGCGAATCGGAGACCGACTGCACGAGCTTGTGGTATTCGGCCGCGAGCGCGGACTCGCCGACGAACGCGAGATCCCAATTCTCGGGGTGGTGCAGGTCCGCGAACCCGCCGTCGATGAGCGAGCGCACGAAGTTGAGCGTGAGCGCCGCGCGCTCGTAGCCGCGCAGCATGAGCGTGGGATCGGGCTCCCGATCGACGGCCGTGAACGCCGGCCGGTTGATCGTGTCGCCGCGGTAGCTCGGTAACGACACACCATCCTTGGTCTCGTAGTCGGCGCTGCGCGGTTTTGCGTACTGGCCCGCCATGCGCCCGACGCGGATGATCGGCTTCTTGAGCCCGACGAGCATCACGAGCGACATCTGCAAGAGGATCTTGAGCTTCTGCACGATGTTGTCGGACGTAGCATCGTCGAAGCTCTCGGCGCAATCGCCGCCCTGGAGCAGGAACGCCTCGCCGCGCTGCGCGCGCGCGAGCTGAGCCTTCAAGTTCTCGATCTCCCAGGTGGTCACGATCGGCGGCAGGCGCGCGAGCTGCCCGAGCACCGTCTCGAGATGCGCACGATCGCGGTAGGTGGGCTGCTGCGCCGCGTGGCGGCTCTGCCAGCTCGCGGGATGCCAGTCGGTCGGCACGGGTGCTTGGGTCATGGCGGCATTGCGGTCGAACGTTAGCCGGCACTATACCGCCGGCCGTCGCGGCCGACCAAAAACGGCCCGAATTGCTCAGGAATAGCGCTGGCTCGCGACGCGCGTCGCGGCCTATCGTCACCGCTACCCGGGCTAGAACCGAGGACGCTGCCTTGCCGTTGTCCGTCGCGCTGCTCGACCACCCCGCCGGCGCTTACGGTGCGCTGGTCGTGACGATCGCCGCACTCATCCACGCGTATCACACGCGCGCGTTCGTGCCGGCGTTCACAGCAGTTGCGGCCGCAACTCTGACGGCGCTCGCGTTCTTGCACCGCGCGCCCGACACCA
>DATFFV010000149.1:0-6431 GCA_035249885.1 Gammaproteobacteria bacterium
GATCGCGGCGAAAGTGCGTGAGCCACACGCGGCGGCGCGCCGAGGCCGTGCCTACGCGCGCACCGGGCGGGAGCGGCATCCAGTCGCCCGCGTCGCGGGCCAACGCGCTGCGGCGCACGAGCAAGAGATCGGCGGGATCGATGCGCGCCGGCACGGCCGCGATCGTGAGCTCGTCCGGCGACGTCGTCGGCAGGTCCTTGAACGAATGCACCGCGAGCTCGATGCGGCGCTCCACGAGCGCCTGCTCGATCTCGCGCACGAACACGCCCTGCGGCCCGATCGAGCCGAACAACGCGGTCGTGTTTTGGTCGCCCGCGGTCTTGATGATCGTGAGCTCGACGTCGAAACCGGCTTGCCGCAGCGCCGCGGCGACCGTGCCCGACTGTGTGCGCGCCAAGTCGGAGCCGCGCGTGCCTATTTTAAGCTTGGGTCGCGCGCTCATGCTTCACCGTTGCGCCGTATGCGCGGCAGCTCGCCCGCGGGCGCCGCGACGGCGCCCTTGAGCGCCGCGCGCAGCTCGTCGGCGAACTCGGGCTCGAGGCCGCCCAAGAACGCCTCGAGGGAGCCGTCGGGGCCGTCGTGGAGCAGGCCGCGCAGTCCGAGCGAGGGAATGTGCGCGAAGCGGCGGGCGAGCACCTCGGCCCACGTCGCGATGGCGGCGCGCTCGGCGTCGCCCAGTCCTTTGAGATCCTTCTTGAGCAGACGTTTGACGCCTTCCTCGGCCGTGCGCCGGTAGCGCTGCTGGAGCGCGCCGAACAACGGACCGTAATAGCGCTCCGTGAACCGATCCTGGAGCTCGTCGAGCGCCTGGTCCACTTGCTCGCGCGCGGGCCCGGCTTCGAGCAAGCGCGCGGCGCGATTCTGCTCGGCGTGTTGCACGATCTCATCCAGACTCAAGCGCGGGATCGCGAGCGCGGCGCATTGTGAAGCGTCGACGTCGCCGGGCACGGCCATGTCGACGATGAGCGGCGGTTGGCCCGAGCGCGTGTGCGCGGCCAAGCGCTCGAGCGTCGCGCGTCCCAAGATCGGCTCGCCGGCGCCCGTCGCGGTGAGCAGCGCCTCGACGGCCGGCGGGTCTTGGCGGAACGCGTCGAGCGCCAAGTGCTGCGCACCGTGGCGCGCTGCGAGCGCCGCGGCTTTGTCGACGCTGCGATTCACGATCGTGAAGTCGAGCCCGGCCTCGGCGAGCGACACGGCCGCCCGCTCCGTCATCGGCGATACGCCGATGAGAGCGATGTGGCCCGGCGTGCGTGCGATGCGCTCGCGAAGCTTCGCGACGGCGATCTCCGCGAGCGACACGCGCCCTTCGGCGAGCCTGGTACCGCCCCGCACGCGGCCGGCAATGCGCAGCGCTTCTTCGAAGACCAATCCCAAGCTCGGGCCGCAGAGCCCGAGCTCGAGTGAACGCTCTTGGGCTTCGCGCACTTGCCCCACGATCTCCGTCTCGCCGACGCACGCGGAATCGAGCCCCGCGGCCGTGAGGAACAAGTGCTCGGCGGCGCCCTCGCCGGTCCAAGCGCGGAGCCGGCGCTCGGCTTCGCCGTGCGCGCCGGCGCGGCCCGTGAGCAACTGGAAAGCGTCGCGCCGCAAGTCGTGCGCGGCCGTGCGCTCGCTGCGCGCGAAGATGAGCTCGACGCGGTTGCAAGTGGCGAGATAGGCGAGCTCGGAGAGCTGTAGCCGACGCGCAAATTCCTGTAACGCGGAGGCCGCGCGCTCTTGATCGAGCGCAAACTCGGCCAGCGCTTCGCTGCCGTTCTGTCGCCACGAGACGCCGACGAGGCCGAGATGCTCGAGCAAGCCCGCTCCCTTCGAGAACGAACGGTGGCGTATTAGCGTAGCCGGCGCGGGCGTGGCTTTGTCACAGCCGTGTCACGGGCGATCTCGAGCCGCTGCAATTGCGAACCGTTTCACTCAAGGGGCGAACGCCGCGGCCGTTGCATCCTCGAGCGCCGCCAGCTCGGCGCGGATGCCGGCAGCCAGCAGCAATTGGCCGTGCACGCGCGCTTGGTTGTGCGCGCTCGCGCTCTCGTAACGCGCGGCATTCCAACCGAAATAGCTCTCGCGCAGCGCGTCGGCGCAGAACCGCGCTGCTAGCTCGATGCTGATCGTGAGCGTGCCGCGCGGGATCGCGCCCCACTCGGCGGCCTCGAGCAAGCCCTTGGAGGCCTCGGCATAGCCCGCGATGGCGGCATCGAAGAACGGCCGCACGAAACGCGCGCTCGCCGCATCCTCGGTCGCCGGATTGCACCACGAGCGCAACGCGTCCCCGAGCTCGAGCGCCACGGGCATGCGCGATAGCGTATCGAGGTCAATGAGGCAAATGGCGCGATCGGCGTCGGGCGCGAAGACGAGATTCGAGATCTTGGGGTCGCCGTGCACGATGCGTTCCGGGCAGGGCGGCAGCGGTGTGAGCTCCGCGGCGGCTTCGAGCACGCGCTCGGCGAGGCGCGCGATGGCGTCGTAGTGCCGGTGCTTGGGATTCTCGGCGAGCGCTTCGCGCAGCGTGCGCAGGTGGCGCGGCGTGTCGTGCACGCCGGGGCGGCGGCTCGAGAACGTGTGCTTAAGATCGCTCACGCCGCGATGGAACTCGGCAACGATTCGGCCCGCGTCGCGCGCCTGTGGCGCCGATTCGAGCGCGTCGCGGCAGATGCCTTCGACGCGCGTCAGCACGCGCCACACGCCGTCGTGCTCGAGCCAGAGCGCGCCGCCGCTCGTCGGCACGAGCCGCGGCGTGACGAGGCCTTTGCGAGCGAGGTGCTCGGTCACGGCCGCGATGTCGAGGTTGACCTCGGCCGGAAAGATCGGGTTGACGCGTTGCAGAACGAGCGGAGCGCCGCGCCGCGAGCGTGCGTACCACGTCGCGTTGATGAGCCCCGACTGGGCGCGCTCGAGCGGTCCGTCCGCGAGCTCGAACGCTCGCAGGACGGCGGCCGGCGGGACGATCGCGGCGCTCGAGCTCACGCGCCGCATGATAGCCGGAACGGCGCGGTGCGCCGCAGGCTTACATCTGGACGTCGAAGTGCGCGAGGATGCGGCCCGTGCCTGTGGTGCACGCGTCGTTGTCGAGGACGCCGTCGCCGCGCAAGCGGTAGTGCTCGCGCATCTCCGCGCGCAGATACGCCTGCGTATCGTCGCCGATGCGCTCGGCGGCTTCCTCGATCGCCTCGCTGAGCACGGGGACGAAAGCGCGAAAGCGCTTGATCGAGCCGAAATTGGCGAGCAGCCGGAGCACGACGACCCCACCGTGCAACGTGCGGAACTCGGTCGTCTCGTAGGTTCGATAGACGCCGAAGTAGAACGCCACAACCGTGGCCAGCACAGCGGCGCCGAGCGCCGGCAGGGCAAACACGTACAGGGCCTCGAAACGCAGCAGAAACGCCGCGAGCGCCGCCGCCGCGGCGCAACCGAGCGCGACGAGGAAGCTGCGCGCCGCGAACACGCGCTCGATCCGGGGCACGGGGTCCACGAACCGCAGGTCGAGGAGGAACCGCTCGCCCGTCTCCTTGCCGTTGAGCTGCCGGACCTTGATGAAGCCCTCCTCGAACAGCGTGACCTCTACGCCGCGGCGGCGCACCGGGTTGTCGAGCTTCCGCGTGGCTCGAACCGTGCGCGCGGCAACGGCCGGCTCGGTGCTGAACTCGTCCCCGCCCATGTAGATATGCTCGGACGGGGAGTCGTCGGCGACGGGCGCGGGTGCACGGACCGCTGGTTTCGGGCGTGGCTTCATGGAGTTAGCACTCTAAGTGGCGGCAAGGGCTCGCGACGTGAGGACGTTCACATTTGGCGGCCGTCCCCCCCGCCGGCCGCCAGGTTCAGTCTCTTTCCCGGCCGGATGGCGCTAAGCTATACGGGCACTGTTCGCGACCATCGGAGGTGCTCCATGTTTCGCGCTTCAAAACCTGCTTGGCTCGCTGCGGCAACGGCCGTGGTCGCGGCGTCCGCCGTCGCGCAAGACGATACCTCCGACGTGGAGGGCGCGTTCGATCGGACGCCGCAGAATTGCATTCTCGTTTCGTCGATCGACGGGACCGACGCGGTCGACGATCAGAACCTGATCTTCCGCATGCGTGGCGACAAGGTCTTTCGCAATCATTTGCCGCGCAAGTGCCCGGGCCTCGAACGCGAGAATCGGATCGCGTACGAGGCGCGGAACGCGCGGCTCTGCAGCATCGACACGATCACCGTGCTCGAGCAACGGTTCGGCGTTGGGTTGCAAGGCGGCTTCACGTGCAGGCTCGGCGAGTTCATTCCGTTGTCGCCGGCGGAGGTCGAAGACCTCGACCTGCGCGAGCGGCAAGGCAGGCGCGGGCGCGCCGGGATCCAGGCGCAACCCGTTGCTGTCGAGGCCCCTGAGGCCGCGCCGGCCGGCGATGCGGCGCCCGCGGACGCGGCTGCGCCGGCCGAGGACGCCGCCGTCTCGCAGTGAAACGGTTTACGGCAGGCCGATGGGCAGCACGCTGCCGTTGAGCGTCAACGCGCCGTTCGTGATCTGCAGCGCGGACGCGTAGCCGTCACCGTCCTCGACGAGCACGCCCTGGGCGACGAGCATCGTCAGCAGCAACCCCGACTGAGCCTCGGCCATGTACTCGAGCTGCTCCGGCGGGGTCGCGCCGTCGCCGGCCAGCTGCATTTGCGAGAAGAGCATCGCGAGCCGCTGGGCCAGCACCTTCGACAGCCGTACCTCGGCGTCGGTATCGAACAAGCCGAGCACGAGTAGCGGATTGTCGAGATTGAGCGCTCCGGTCGACGGCAATCTGGCGGTGTTGGTCGACACCGCGATGCGCCCCTCGAACGGCTCGGCATCGAGCTCAAAGCTGATCGGGTCGATCGTCAGGCTTGGCCCGGCGCGCAGCGCGCGTTCGAGCTGAGGTGCGAAGGTGGCCAAGAGCTCGCCGGGGGCGCTCACGGTGCCCGCGGCGTCCTCGAGGGCTGCGCCGTACGCCTCGAGTGCAGCGGCGTCGAGGTTGCGCATCGCCATGCCGAGCTTCGCGGCCGTGACCTCGCTCTGCTCGATGCGCACGGAGTCGAGGTCGTAGTCCACGCGCATCTCGAGGAGCTCGCCCGCAGTATCGAGCCCGGTAATGCTCGCGACGCGCAAGTTGGCGGCCTCGAACAGCGGCACGGCGCTGCCTGTTTCGCCGATCGCCACGCGCTCGATCGAGAACGTCGCCTCGCCCGGCATGACGTAGGGCGAGCGCAGCTCGTTGTCGACGCCGGCGCGCAGGTTGTGGATCGCGAACGTGCCCGTCGACGAGGCGAACGCGACGGCCGCGACGTGCGCGTTCGCGGTAAGCCGCGGGTCGGCGAACGTGCCGTCGAGCATCGCCCCGGAGAACGTCACGAGCGTCTCGTCGATCGGCAGCTCGAACGGCGGTGCGTCGGCGTCGAAGTCGAGGCCCCCGAAAAAACCCGTCCGGCCGCGAAACTCGAAGACGTAGGGCACCCCCAGCGTGCGTTCGAGCTCGACGACGCCGGGTGCCTCGGTGTCGAGACGCGCGACGAGTTTCGACCAACCGAAGGACACGCCGTCGAGCACGGCGACGGGGCCGTGCGCGAAGTCGACGTGGATCGGCAGGATGCCCGCGGCGAGCCCGGTCTCTGCGTCGTCGAATGCGAACTGAAGGTCGTCCGGTGCGAAGCGCAGCTCGATCTTCGCGGTGCTGCGAAACCAGCCCCGCTCGAACGACGTGAGCTCGGCTGATGCCGTGTCGCTCGCATCGATGGCGGCCACGCGCTCGCGCACACGGGCTTCGGTGGTCGAGCCGACGACACCCGGCGCGCCGAGCACCACGACGGCTAACACGACAGCGGCAGCGGTAGCGGTAGCGAGCCTTTTCATGATCCCTCGCGCGGAATGGCGGCGCTCGCGATCATCGCGAAGCGCGTCTTGGCGGTCAACGGGATGCCCCGCCGCGGCCCTTCGTGGTCAGCCGACGAGCGGATTGCGAACCCCAAGACGCGGATAGCGCTGAAAATCGCGATCCGCTGTCCACAACTCGTCGACGCCGTGCAAGAGGCACAACGCTGCGATGCGCGAGTCGTGGATCTTAGGACCCACGGCACGTGCCGCCACGAGCTCTTTGCGTAGGGTGTGCCAATAGTCGGCCTCTTCGGCCAGCAGAACCACGGTCGGTGACTCCAGCCAGGCGTCCACTTGGCTTAGGGCAGCGGCGAGCGGCGTCGGCGGCGCAAAAATCCGCGGATGGGTCGCAATGGCCAGAAACTCGTGAACGCAGGGCCAGGGGATTGCCCAGCGCGCTTTGCCTTCGGCGAGCGTCGTCAGGCATGAGACGGCCGCGGCATGCCAGTCCGAGTCTTCGCGGTGGGCGTAGATCAGCAGGTTGGTGTCCACGGCAATCACGGGCCTGGCTCTCCGTACGCAAGCTCGCGTAGCTGGTCCCAGGTGAGATTGCGTGCGCCCGCTTGCAAAC
>DATFFV010000150.1:0-2807 GCA_035249885.1 Gammaproteobacteria bacterium
GGGCGGCGCTTGATCGGCGCCGAGCCCGCGTGAGCCGCGCACGAATCGCGGCGGGCGCCTGAGCAGCAGGTCGCGCGCGGCGCGATGCGGACCGGCGCCGTCGATGCCGTTGGCCGCGATCCACCGGCCGATCTCGAGCAAGACGCTCGGCTTTGGTTTCGGCGACACCATTCGCCGGACGAAGACGCGCTCAGGCCTCGAGTCCGCGAAGCGCCCCGTGTGCTCGATGTCGACCGTGTGCGCGGCGACGTCGAGGCCAACGATCTTGCCCATCGGATAGCCCGTGACCGGTACGCAGGCTTCGTCGCCGCGGCGTACGTCGTGCTCCTGCGGCGGGAACACGTAACGATGGACGGGCTTGCGCGGCGTGCCGCCGACCGTCTCCTCGAACGCGAGGCCCGCGAGCGCGGAGCGCTCGTCCTCATAGTCCTCGAGCGGCAGGTCGAGCAACCGAAAGTATTCCCACCAACCCGCCTTCTCCTCGCGGCGATGCCACTCGAGGAGCTGCGCCATGAGCCAGCGCGCCTGCTGCTCTTCATCGCGCTCGTCGGCGTCGATCGGCACGCCGTCGAGCAGGGCCGCCATGACGCGCTGCGTTTCCTCGGCCGCCTCGGCGACCTCGACGCTGGCCTCGCCCGAGTGCAGCTCGGGCCGCGGCAGCTCGCTGCCGTGCGCGCGCTCGGCCTCGCCGCGTAGCTGTTCGAGCCAATCGCGCAGTCGCGCCGTGGACACGCAGTCGTCGCGGTTGTAGCGCTCGACGACGGCGACGTGCTCCGCGAACTTCCTCCCCGCCGATTCCGAGTCGAGGCCGAGCTCGAGCTGCGGTTTGGCCGTAGCAGGCGCGGGCCCGTCGCGTGCGCCTACACCCAAGTCCTCGTGCATCTCGATGGCCCACTCGAGCGCACGGCGGCTCGCGGTCGCCACGCGCAAGTCCTGCTCGCGCGTAAGTCCGTAGAACTGCTCGAGATCCTTGAGTGAATAGGTCTCGACGCTCGCGCGCAGCGAGTGCCGCACGATCGTGTGCAGGTCGACGAACAGCTCGGCGCGCAGGATCGTGTCGAGCTCGGTCTCGCGCGTCGCATAGCGGCCCGACAGGCGCTTGAACGCCGTCGGCTCGTAGGCCCCGAAGTGATAAACGTGCATGGCGCGGTCGGCTTGGAACCCCGCGAGGATGCGATCGACGACACGCTCGAACGCGTGCTTCTCCTCGGCCGGGCTCGTCGCCCAGAGCGGCGTGTACGCGCCGCGCGTGTCGCTCAAACCGAACAAGTACTCGCGCCCGCCGTCGAGCGCCAGGCGATCGCCTTCGAGATCGAGGAAGAGATCGCCGCGGGCCGGTTCGGGCAGACGCAAGAAGCCGTGCTCCGGTCGGAGCGGCAACACCTCGTGCTGCCGCTCCTGCGTGCGGCGCGCTTTGAGCTGGATGGCCGCTTGGTCGCGCACGCGCTCGAGGGCTTCGCGCGAGCCGCGCGTCGGCTTTGGCACGGCTTCGAGATCGCCGAGTCGCTCGAGCGTGCTCACGTCAAGGCGTGTCGTGAGCTCTCTAATTTGCAGCCGACTGATGCCGGCCACGAAGCAGAGGTGATCGTCGCCGCGCCGGCGCGCGTTGCACTGGCTCCACCAGCTACAGACGTCGCAATGCTGCACGGGCTCGGGGTATGTGGCGGGCGTCTTGCCGAGCGCTTCCTCGAGCCGCCGTTGCACGAGCCGGTAGTACGCGCGGTAGTCGTCGAGCCGATAGGCTTCGGGCTCGAAGCGATGGTGCGGCGCGACGACGCGTGCGGTCTCGGGGTCGGCGCCTTGCAGGCGTGCGAGCAGATCCGAGTACACGCAGAGCTGGAGAATCGTCCCCGCGCGCGTCTCCGTCGCGAGCTTGGCGTCGGTCACCTCGTAGGACCACTCGCCGAGCGCGCTCTTGCGGCCCGTTTTCACGAGGAAGTCGGCGCGCCCGTACCAGCGCTCGTCGCCGAGCGGCGCCTGGTAGATCACGTCGGCGCCGTCGCGCATGGCCGCGACCGTCGTCTCGACGCCTTCCTCGCCCGGCGGCGTGCGTATCTCGACGACCCCGAGCTTACGGGCACGCAGGTGCTTCAGGTACGCGGCCTCGTGCTCGCGGCCGCGCTCCGCGAGCAGCTCGACGATCGGGTCCTGTCGCTGCGGCCGGCGCGTGCGACCTTCGGCCGCCGCGAGCTCGAGCTGGCTCAGATGCGCGCAGCTCAAGTGATTCGCGAGGTCAGTCGCGGAGAGACGCAAGAGTTCGGCGACGAGGCGCATGGCGCGATCATAGGGCGTCGCACGCGTCTTAACGAATCCGAGGGGGCACACCTCTCAGGGCGCGACAGAGCGAACTGCCACGGCTACTGCGATTCGGATTGCGTGGTGCCGCCTTCACCCCGTTGGATGTAGGCGAAATTTATCGGAGTGCCGTTTTCGTCGGGTACAGCAAGTATCCAAACTGCCTTGAGACCAAAACTGTCGATGAGTTCATTGAAGGATCGATAACGTGGATTCGGCGAAGATGACGGGTTCGTCAACAGCACACGGCACATCGTCGTTCGACAATCGACGTTTATGGCGCCCGCGCTAAGCCCAGTCGCTTGCGAAATCTCGCTGAAAATACGCGTCTCTGTTGTCACTGACCAATTGGGATCGTCACTCTCCGTAGCAAATTGCCGCAGAGTCTCCTTGAACTCGGGAATAGGTGGGAGAGATATCTTCAAGTCCACGTCTTCCATCCCTGCCAAAGCTCGTTCGGTCGGAATCGTGAACGAGCGGATGCGTTGGTCCACAGCCTCCAATTGCTGCTG
>DATFFV010000151.1:0-2954 GCA_035249885.1 Gammaproteobacteria bacterium
CCGGTCACTGCCGCAGCTGCTCAAGAACAACGGCTACGCCACGGGGCTCATCGGCAAGTGGCACTTGGGCTACCGGCCGGAGCACAGCCCGAACGCGCACGGCTTCGACTACTTCTTCGGCTTCAAGAGCGGCTTCCACGATTACTACACGCACGACGGCGGCGACGGCGAGCCCGACCTCTGGGAAAACGAGCGGCCGATCGAGAGAGCGGGGTACACCACCGACCTCGTGACGGAGAGCGCGGTGCGCTTCATCGAGGAGCATGCGCGCGAGCCGTTCTTCATCGACATCGCGTACAACGCGCCGCATTGGCCCTATCAAGTGCCGGATGCGCCCTCGGCGGCGCCCGGGAACGCTCGTCACGTCATGCCGCACGACGCCGTCACGGGGTCGCGCGCCGACTACGTCGCCATGGTGGAGCAGCTCGATCGCGGCATCGGCGAAGTGCTCGCGGCGCTCGATCGTTTGCGGATCGCCGACCGCACGATCGTGATCTTCACGAACGACAACGGCGGCGAGTGGCTCTCGAGCGGCGCGCCGCTCACGGGGCGCAAGTGGACTGCTTGGGAGGGCGGCATTCGCGTGCCCGCGATCGTGCGCTGGCCGGGCCGGATCCCGGCGGGTAAGGTGTCCGATCAGGTCGGGATCACGATGGACCTCACGGCCTCGATTCTCGCCATCACGGGCGCCGACGTACCCGCGGATGCGAGGCTCGAGGGTGTCGATCTGTTTCCCGTCTGGGAAGGCAAGGCGCCGGAGCTCGAGCGCACGCTGTTCTGGCGCACCGGAACCGGAAATCGCAGACAGGCCGCCGTGCGCCGCGGGGACTGGAAGGTGGTCATCGACGCCGGGCACACCTATGTCTTCAACCTGCGAACGGACTTGAGCGAGCGTCACGATCTCGCGAACCGGCGGCAGGATATCGCGCAACAGCTCCAGCCGCTCCTTGTGGAGTGGGAGCGCGACGTGGACTCGGAAGCGCGCGCCAACCAGGTGGCGCCGAGCGGTGGCGGCTGAGCGTCATAGACCTACCGCGCGGATGACGAACCGCTGCAGTTGGATGTGGCGCGCCGCAATGGCACAGTACCGGCGTATGCGTCTTCGCCGCTTCGTCCTCGCGTCTATCGCGTGCTTCGCTGTTACGCTTGCGAGCGCGCAGTTCCGGCGCGCGCCCGAGCCCGAAGGCGGCCCGCCCGAGGCCGAGTTCCACATGGCGCGGCTCGCGTACTACTCCCCGGGCTGCGCCGGGTCGCGCGGCTACTGCAATCCCATGTGGGCCATCGACTATCCCCACGCCGAGGCTCATTTCCTGCCCGCCGTCGAGCGCATGACGCGCGTGCAGGTTGCGCCCGACAGCCGACACCTCACGGCCGACGACGACGACCTCTTCGACTACCCGTGGCTGTTCCTGCAGCAGCCGGGACGCGGCTGGGTGCCGCAGGGCGAGGAGGTCGAGCGGTTGCGTGAATATCTCGAGCGCGGCGGCTTCCTCGTCGTCGACGATTTTCACGGCGAATACGAATGGGCGACCTTTCGCGAGGCGATCGCCGCGGTCTTGCCGGGGAGAGCGATCGTCGACATACCCGACGGCGACGCACTGCACGGGATCATGTTCGATCTCGACAAGCGCACTCAGATCCCCGGCGAGCGGCATCTCGGCTGGCAGCAGATGGAAGGGCCGCCGCATTGGCGGGGCATCTACGACGACCACGGCCGCCTCATGGTCGCGATCAACCACAACATCGACATGGGCGACGCGTGGGAGCACGCCGACGACGCGCACTACCCGGCGCCGATGACGGCAACCGCGTATCGCTTCGGTGTCAACTACGTCATCTACGCGATGACGCATTGAGCGTGAGCAAGACGCTGTTGCCGCGCCGGCACAACGGCTAGTCGGCGCTCACCGCGCGCACGGTTACGCGATCACTGCGTCGTAACGACGCGCCACTCGCCGCTCGCCGAGTCGAGCTCGTAGCGGTCGCTCAGAGGGAAGCCCGGCGCGCGCATCGTCGTCAAGCGGTTGTCGAACTCGATGCGCGTGGCGTAGCGCGGTTCCGTCGCGCCCAACGTGCCCGCGGTGAGGCTGCCATGGACCAGCAACGTGCCGCTGCGCTGCGAGCGGAAGCGGCGCACGACGAAGCGCTGGCGCGCGTAGATCGACGCAAAGATCTCGAGATCGCCGGATCCCGTGATCTCGGGCTCGGCGATCGCGACCGTGCCCTCGGTCACGAGACCTAGATAGTCGTCGGCATGCGGCGCGCGTGGGTCGCCCGCATAGTACAGGTCGCCCGTGATGACAATATCGCTCGGCGAGTACACGAGCACCTTGCCGTCGACGGTGCCTTGGACGTGCAGAACTGCCTCGTCCGCCGCGATGAGGTAGAACGGCTCGTCGCCGAGGTCGCGCCGGGATTCGTCGGCCACGGCATCGAGCGCTCGCCAAGCGACGCTGCCGTCGGCGTGAAACGTGAGCGCCGTGTCGCGCTCGAATCGCTGACTCCGCGGCGTGTCGGCGTTCGCGAATGCGCGCTCGGGTAGGGCGATGCGCCGAACGCGCCTCTCGATGCCCGCGGGGAACATCTTGCGCCGATTGAGATAGCCCGCGTCGTCACCGGCAGTGCTCACGTCGCGGACGTCGGCGACCGTGACGCGGCCGTTGAAGACGGGCGCCTTTCTGCCCTCGCGATGAACGACGAACGAAGTGTTCGAGTGGAAGCGGCCGTCGATGACGTCGTCATGGATCCCGACCTCGGGATCCCAACGGTTGACGAACTGCCCGAAATTCGAGAATGCGAGCCGCGTCATCGTGAGATCGGTCACGAGGCGCTCGCCGTGGCGCTCCGTCGTGACCTCGACGGCGAGCTGCTCCATGCCCATGGCGTCGGCCGCACCGAGCGGGCGGAACACCGCGGTGTACTTTTGGCCTTTGTCGCGCCACGTCATCGTCGCC
>DATFFV010000152.1:0-6133 GCA_035249885.1 Gammaproteobacteria bacterium
TTCGGCCGAGGGTGGGTGACTCGCGAACAACGTCGCGAGGCGCCCTGAGTCGCGGCCGCTCTGCTCCGACAAGCGCACGAAAGTTTCTTGCAACGTGACGGCCGCGCTCGGGTCGTAACCCGCCGCAGCCATGTAGCGCATGCCGTAGAGATCGGACTCGAGCTCGGCGCCGCGGCTGTTGCGCTGCGAGAGGAGCTGGGCGCCCAAGCTCGCTGCACCGACCGTGAGGCCGCCGTAGTCGCCGCGCTGCGCCGCGACCTGCGTCGCGAGCAGCGCGCCCTGCAGCAGCAGGCCGCGTTGCATCGCGAGTGCGCCGTGGCGCGCGGCGGCGTGCACGATCTCGTGGCCGAGCACGGCCGCGAGCTCCGCCTCGGACTGAAGCTCGACGAGCAGCCCGCGATTGACGGCGATCTTGCCGCCCGGGAGCGCCCAAGCGTTCGGCACGGAGTTGTTGAGCACGACGAATTCGTACGGCAGCGCACGGTCGCTGACCGCCGCGAGCCGCCGGCCGACGCCCGCGACGTACGCCGTCAAAGCAGGGTCGAGCGTGTAGTCGCCGCCTTGCATCTGCTGCGAAGGCGCGTACTGCTGCTCGCCGATCGCGACCTCTTGATCCGCCGAGATGAGCGCCAGCTCGCGGTCGCCGGTCACGGGATTGATGACGCAACCGGCGAGCGCGAAGAGCGACAAACCGACAGCTCGAGCGCGATATCGTGCGATCATCGTTTTACATTCTGCTCTGCGCCAGCAGCGGGTCAAGGCTGGGTTTTTCGCGTCGCCGATACCCGACAGAGACTCCCTTGTTTTTCGCCGCGATCCGTGCAGCATGGCGGTCGGGTCACGCTGAGGAACGAGCCGTGAGCGACTACCGCGTTCGACAGTGGATCGTCGTGGGTTTTTGCGTCGCGATCGCCGCGTGCCGAAGCTCGTCGAACGACGACGACACGCCACCGCCTCCGCCACCGCCGCCGCCCGGGCCCACGGTCGGGCTCGACGCGCGGCCTTCGAACACGACCTGCGTCGCGCCCGCGAAACCGCCTCCGGGCGGTGGCGGGGCGACGATCGCGCTGCAGCCTGTCTTTCCGAATCTGACGTTCAATCAGCCACTCGCGATGCTGCAAGCACCGGGTGACGATACGCGCTGGTTCGTGCTTCAAAAAGGCGGCGCCGTGCGCGTATTCGCGAACACACCGGACGTCTCGACGGCCAGCGATTTTCTCTCGTTGACGGTGAATGCCAATTCCGAGGGTGGGTTACTCGGCATGGCGTTTCACCCAGACTGGGCGACGAATCGCCAGGTGTTCGTGTCCTACACGCAGGGCACGCCGATGGTTTCGTACGTCGCGCGTTACACGAGCAACGACGGCGGCCTTACGCTGGACCCGAACAGCCGTCAGGAGATTATTCGCGTCAACCAGCCGTTCGAAAATCATAACGGGGGGCAGATCGCGTTCGGGCCGGACGGGCTGCTCTACTTCGGTCTCGGAGACGGCGGGAGCGGTGGCGATCCGGAGAGCACGGGCCAGGACACGACGGATCTGCTGGGCTCCATGTTGCGTTTGAACGTCGACGGCGTATTGCCGTACACCATTCCTTCCGACAACCCCTTCGCGCAGACGGGCGGTACGTGCGGGCCGAACCACGTTACATCGACGAACGACTGCGCCGAGATTTATGCGTGGGGTTTCCGGAATCCTTGGCGCTGGAGCTTCGATCGGTCGAATGGCGACCTCTGGGTCGGAGACGTTGGCCAGAACACAGTCGAGGAGATCGACCGCGTGACGCGCGGTAGCAACTACGGCTGGGATTGCCGCGAAGGAACAAGCGCGTTCTCCGGGACGCGATCTGCCATATGCGCAACGCTCCCCGGGTCCACGTTCATCGATCCTGTACACGAGTACGGCCGCAGCCTCGGCGTCTCCGTGACCGGTGGCTATGTCTACCGCGGCGCCGCGCTTCCGGCCCTCGTCGGCCGTTACCTGTTCGCCGACTTTGGGAGTGGCAGGATTTGGCGCCTCGTGCCGAATGGCAGCGGCGGTTTTACGTCCGAAGAGCTGCTCTCTACCGGGCGTTCGATCTCCTCGTTCGGCGAGGGCAACGACGGCGAGCTCTACGTCGTCGACTACGGCGGCGGGTTGCACAAGATCGTCGACGGTGGCGGCGGAGCCCCGCCGGGCCCGCCCGTGGCGACGCAACTCTCGGCGACGGGTTGTGTGAATCCGCAGACGCCAAGCCAGCCCGCGACCGGACTCATTCCGTTCGAGCCCGCGGCGCCGTTCTGGTCCGACAACGCGGCCAAGGAGCGCTGGCTCGCGCTGCCGAACAGCACCTCGATCGGTGTCGGCACCGACGGCGACTTCACGTTCCCGAACGGTACGGTGCTCATGAAGCACTTCCGCCTCGGCGGCATGCTCATCGAGACGCGGCTGTTCATGCGCCACCCCGACGGCGACTGGGCCGGCTATACCTACGAGTGGAACGCCCAGGGCACCGACGCGGTGCTCGTGCCGGCCGGCAAGACCGTGACGATCGGCCAGCAGAGTTGGATCTACCCGAGCGGCAACGATTGCCTGACGTGCCACACGGCGGCCGCCGGGTTTGCGCTCGGCCCCGAGACGGCGCAACTCAACCACGATTTTCTGTACGCAGCGACGGGCCGCACCGCGAACCAGCTACGCACGCTCGACGCGATCACGATGTTCACCACGCCGCTCGGCGATCCGGCCCTGCAGCCGGCAATGCCTGACCCGTTCGACGCCGCGGCGCCGCTCGAGCAACGCGCACGCGCGTACCTGCACACCAATTGTGCGGGCTGTCATCGGCCGAGCGGGCCGACGCCGAGCTCGATGGACTTGCGCTATGCGACGCTGCTATCGGCGACGAACGCCTGCGACGCCGTGCCGCAATCGGGCGATCTCGGCATCGGTGTCGCGGCGCGCATCATCGCGCCCGGCAGCGCGGCCAACTCGGTGCTCACGGCACGCATGAATCTCCGTGGCGCGAACCAGATGCCGCCCCTCGCGTCGGCGATCGTCGACGCCGAGGGCGTCACATTGGTGCAGAACTGGATTGCGAGCCTGACCACCTGCCAATGAATCGAGCCAGATCGAAAAATCCGCCCAGCGGGTCGCCTCCACCACGGCTTCGCCGACGGCGTAGTAAAATAGCTTCATGACGCCCATCAGCACCGACGAGGCCGAGGCGTATTGGGCTCGGTGGCGACTCGTGCAAGAGGCCGAGATTGCCGAGCTGCGGCGCACATCGATGGAAACCAAGCTGCGCCAGCTTGCCGCGCTCGTGGCGGCACGTGATCTCTTTGCGCTCGACCAGAATCGTGAGCCTCAGGTCGAGGAGGTCCGCAAGCGGTGGGCCCGACTGCGGCTGGCCCTGAGTGGCTGAGTGGCTGAGTGGCTGAGTGGCTGAGCGGCTCACCGCGCACCTCCAAGCTGCGCTCGCGGATTTCGCGAAGTGGCTCGAAGAAACGCAAATCCCGGCCACGATCATCGGCGGAATCGCCGCATCGATACTCGGGCGTCCCCGTCTAACTCGCGATATCGACGCGCTCGCAATCCTACCCGAAGCGGAGTGGGGAAAAGCGATTCAAAGCGCGGCTCGGCTTGATGCTCACGCCGAAGCGGATGTGGCCGACGCCCGGCGCTGGATCCGAGAGTTCGCGACGGCAAGCGGTATGCCGTACATGCTCGAAGAGTTCGACAAGCTGCTCGAGCGAAGGGAGCGTAGGCAGTAGTCGAATTGAGTTTCGCGCCGCGATTGAACGACAATGCGCGGCCATGGCAACGGAAGATCCCCCGGCCGCCGCGCGCGGCCGCGATTTCATCAGTCAGATCGTCGCGGACGAAGTAGCCGCGGGCAAGAACGGCGGGCGCGTGCAAACGCGTTTTCCGCCGGAGCCGAACGGCTACCTGCACATCGGCCACGCCAAGGCCATTTGCGTCGACTTCGGCATCGCGCGCGAGTTCGGCGGCACCTGCTATCTGCGTTTCGACGACACGAACCCCGAGCGTGAGACCGAGGAATTCGTCGAGAGCATCAAACGCGACGTGCGCTGGCTCGGTTTCGATTGGGACGACCGTCTAAGGCACGCCTCCGACTACTTCAAGCAGATTCACGACTGCGCGGTCGAGCTCATCTGCAAGGGGCTTGCTTACGTCGATCATCAGAACGCAGACGAGATTCGGCGCACGCGCGGCACGCTCACGGAGCCCGGCAAGAACAGCCCGCATCGCGACCGCCCCGTCGAGGAGAACCTACGGCTATTCGCGGCCATGCGTCGCGGCGAGCTCGAGGAAGGGACGTGTGTGCTGCGTGCCAAGATCGACATGGCGTCGCCGAACATGAACCTGCGCGACCCGACGCTGTATCGCATCCGCAAAGTGCCGCACCAGCGCACGGGCAACGAGTGGTGCATCTACCCGATGTACGACTACGCGCACACGCTGTCGGACGCGATCGAAGGCACGACGCATTCGCTCTGCACGCTCGAGTTCGAGGACCACCGGCCGCTCTACGACTGGTTTCTCGATCAGCTCTGGAACGACAAGCCGAGCCGGCCGCGGCAGATCGAGTTCTCGCGCGCCAACTTGATGTTCACGGTGACGAGCAAGCGCAAGCTCAAACAGCTCGTCGACGACAAGCACGTCGAGGGCTGGGACGATCCACGCATGCCGACGCTCGCCGGAATTCGCCGGCGTGGCTACACGCCCGAGTCGATCGTCGAGTTCGTGCACCGCATCGGCACGACCAAGAAAGAGAAGGTGGCCGAGCTCGGACAGCTCGAGGGTGTCGTGCGCGACGATCTCAACGAACGCGCGCCGCGCCGGTTCGCCGTGCTCGATCCCCTCAAAATCGTCATCGAGACGTATCCCGAGCACGGCGAAGAATCGCTCGAGGCCGCGAACCACCCGAACAAGCCCGAGATGGGCCGCCGCCGCGTGCCGTTCTCGCGCGAGATTTTCATCGAGCGCGACGATTTCATGGAGAACGCGCCGAGCAAGTTCCATCGTCTCAAGCCCGGCGGCGAAGTGCGGCTGCGCTACGCCTACATCATTAAATGTGAGCGCGTCGTCAAGGACGCCGCGGGCAACATCGTCGAGCTGCGCTGCAGCCACGATCCGGCGTCGCGCAGCGGCTCCGAGGAGTCCAGTCGAAAGGTCAAGGGCACGATCCACTGGGTGTCGGCGAAGCACGCGAGCTATGCGACGGTGCGGCTCTATGATCGGCTCTTCGCGGTGCCATTCCCCGGTGACAACCTCGCGAAGGAGCTCAATCCGGACTCGCTCAAGATCGTGACGCGCGCGGCGCTCGAGCCCGCGCTCGCGGCCGCGAAGCCGGAACAGTACTTTCAGTTCGAGCGGCTCGGCTATTTCGTCGCCGACCGCGTGCGCTCGCACCCCGGGGCGCCTGTCTTCAATCGCACGGTCACGCTGCGCGATTCGTGGGCCAAGCTCGAGCAGGAAGCGCTCGCAGCGCAACCGGCCCGTCGCGACGAAGACTGACCGCAAACGCAGCCGAGCCCCGCGTGCCGCGTCAGCCCTCTTGCGGCACGTCGAGCGTTTCCGCGCGCGTCTCTTCGACGAGCCAATCGGCGAACTCGCGAACCTGCGGTTTGACTCTCGCGGCCGGCGACTCCACGACGTAGTAGGCTCGCGACGACGCCACCTTGTTCTTGAACGGCGCGACGAGCTTGCGATCGTGCAGCAGGCGGCGCAGCAACGGGTGCCGGCCGAGCGCAACGCCGTGGCCGTCGAGCGCAGCCTGGATGAGCTGGTCGTAGTGGCTGAAGTGGAGCTTGCCCGCGGGCTCGAAATCGCCCAGGCCGAGCGCGTGGAACCAGAGCTCCCAGTCGAGCCAAGCCGCGCGCGGGCTCTCGAGATAGAGCAAGACATGGTGATGCAGGTCGTCCGGTGTCACGAGCGGATTCGCGGGATTGTTCGCGAGCTCGGGGCTGCAGACGGGAAACACCGTTTCGCCGAATAGCAACCGGCCGCCGGTCACGCTGCCCTCGGGCACGTAGCGCACGGCGAGATCCAAGCCGGCGCGCTCGAGATCCTCGATGATCTCGTTGGTCGCGGAGATGCGCACGTGTACCGCGCGCAAGAGCTGTCCTCGCAGC
>DATFFV010000153.1:0-2664 GCA_035249885.1 Gammaproteobacteria bacterium
ACGTCGACGCGCCCGTCACGGGGCTGCCGCAGGCCGCGGCCGCGGGCGAGCTCACGCTGCTCGTCGGCGCCGCGCAAGCCGATCTCGAAGCCGCGAGCCCGCTGCTCGAGGTGCTCGCGAATCGCGTGCTGCACTTCGGCCCCGTGGGCACGGGCACGGCGTACAAGCTCGCGATCAATCTCATGGGCTCGGTGCAGATCGCCTCGGCCGCCGAGGGCTTGGCGCTGGCCGAGCGCGCCGGGCTCGATCTGCAAGCCGTCGTAGACGCGATCGCCACGAGCCAGGCCGCGAGCCCGCAGGTCGTGCGCAACACGCGGCGCATGGTCGAGCGCGAGTTCGGGCGCGACGTGGTGTTCACGCCGGTGCTGCGGCTCAAGGACGTCGAGTACGCGTTGCGACTCGCCGACACGCTCGGCGTCGCGACGCCGTTCGGTGCGGCGGCGCGCGAGATGTTCCGGCGCGTCATCGAGCGAGGCCGCGGCGCCGAGCACGAGGCTTGTGTCATCGACGTGGCGCGCGGCCGGATGTAGTAGCGTATCGGTTACGGCGACATTGGGGGGGAACATGAACGGAATCGCGGGACTCGCAGCGGGCTTGGCACTGGCCGTGGTGGCGTTCGACGCACGCGGCGCCGACCCTGCGCTGCGTAACGACATCGCGACCGACTACCGCGAACGGCTCGGCGCGCTGTTCGAGCACTTCCACCGCAATCCCGAGCTCTCGGGCCGCGAGATCGAGACGAGCAAACGGCTCGCGGCCGAGCTGCGCACGCTCGGCTACGACGTCACGGAAGGCGTCGGCAAGACCGGTGTGGTCGCGGTCATGCGCAACGGCGCAGGTCCCACGGTGCTGCTGCGCGCCGACATGGACGGCTTGCCCGTCGAGGAGAAGAGCGGCCTGCCGTATGCCTCGAAGGCGCGCCAAGTCGACATCACGGGTATCGAGTAGCCGGTGATGCACGCCTGCGGTCATGACGTGCACATGACGGCGCTCGTCGGCGCGGCGCGCCAGCTCGCGGCGCGCAAAAGCGCTTGGTCGGGCACGCTCGTCTTGATCGGCCAGCCGGCCGAGGAGCGCGTTGCCGGCGCGCGCGACATGCTCGCCGACGGGCTCTACACGCGCTTCCCGAAGCCCGACTACGCGCTCGGCTTTCACGTGTGGGCGACGGCCGCGGCCGGCACGATCATGGTGCCGCAGACGATCGCGCTCTCGAGCGCCGACAGCGTCGACGTCATCGTGCACGGCGTCGGCACGCACGGCGCGGCGCCGCACCGCGGGGTCGATCCGATTCTAGTCGCGTCGCAGATCGTCGTCTCGCTGCAGTCGCTCGTGAGCCGCTCGATCGATCCGCTCGAGCCCGGCATCGTCACCGTCGGCGCGATCCACGGCGGCACGAAGCACAACATCATTGGCGATCGCGTCGATCTGCAGCTCACCGTGCGCGCCGACAACCACGAAACGCGCGAGACGCTGCTCGAGGGCATCGAGCGCGTGGCGCACGGCGTCGCCCGCTCGCTCGGCGTGCCCGAGGACAAGCTGCCCGAGGTCATCCCGTCGAAGACCGAGACGACGCCGCCGACTCTGAACGACGAGCCGACGGCCGCGCGGATCGAGGCCGCGTTCAAGGCGCACTTCGGCGCCGAGCGCGTGCCGCCGAATCGGCGCGAGGGAATGGGTGGCGAAGATTTCGCGTACTACGGCGCGCCCGAGCACGGCGTAAAAACCGTGTTCTTCTTCGTCGGCGGCACGCCGGAGGCGCAGCTCGAGGGCGTCGCCGGCCATCACTCGCCGCTGTTCAAGGTCGCGCCGGAGCCCGCCGTCACCGCGGGCGTCGAAGCCATGGTCGTCGGCGCGCTGACGCTGATGACGCCCCGGTAACTCGCGAGGACCCGCCATGTTGCGTGCGCCAGCAGTGCTCTTCGCGATCGCCGTTGCGGCCCATGCCGCGGCGCAGACGTTGCCGCGCACGGCTGACGGTAAACCCGACTTGCAGGGCATCTGGCAGGTCCAAAGCCGCGCGGCCTACGGCCTCGAGTATCACGATGCGAAGCACGGCCTGCCCGCGGGCCCGAGCGTCGTCGACGGCGGCGAGATCCCGTACTTGGCCGCAGCGCGCGCGCAGCAGCGCACGAACTTCGCGAATCGCGCGACGGCGGACCCGCTGCGCAACTGCTATCTGCCCGGCGTGCCGCGCATCATGTACATGGAATATCCGTTCCAGATCTTCCAGACGCGCGAGCACGTGGCGCTCACGTTCGAGTGGTCGCAGGTCTATCGCCTCATCTATACGAACGGCGAACCGACACGGCACGAAGGCATCGAGTCGTGGATGGGCAACTCGCGCGGCCGCTGGGAAGGCGACGTGCTCGTCGTCGAGGTAACCGATCACAACGATCGCACCTGGCTCGATGCCGCGGGCAATTTCCACAGCCACGAGCTGCGGGTGACCGAGCGCTATGCGCTGCGCGACGCGAACACGATCGACTACGAAGCGACGATCGAGGACCCGCGCGTGTTCGCGCGGCCGTGGACGATCCGCGTGCCGCTGAAGCGGCGTACCGATCTCCCGCGGCTTTACGAGTACCAGTGTCAGGCGGAGAAAGAGGAATTGAACGGCGATTTCGAGCGCGACGAGCGCACGTGGTATCCGGCGCCGATTCCCGC
>DATFFV010000154.1:0-5310 GCA_035249885.1 Gammaproteobacteria bacterium
CGCTGCCCACGGTGCCGCGTGCCGAGCGCTCGTGCGCTCCTGGCAGCATCGTCTCCGATTGGGGCGGCGAGCCCGTCAACCGCGTCACTCAAGCCGCGGGCACGGTCACGCTGCAGTACGGGCGGACCGGCATGACTCGCACCGTGCATCTAGGCATGGCGACGCATCCCGCGAACGTGGCGCAGAGCCGCGAAGGGCACTCGATCGGCCGCTTCGAGAACGACGTGCTCGTCGTCGATACGGTCGGTTTCTCGCCGGGCACGCTGCTCGGGAATACGCCGCACAGCGCGCAGCTCCACGTCGTCGAGCGCTTTTCGATCGATGCGGCGACGAACGCGTTGAAACGCGAGGTGCGCGCCGAAGATCCCCTCTTTTTCACGGAGCCCTATACGCGGACGGACACGATGCTCCTGTCGACGGTTCCGTACGCCGCGGAAGCGTGCCGCGATTTGACACCTGCATTACCGAGCGCGCCGCAGTAACAGCGCGACGCGAACCACGGCCTTGGCCTCCCGGGCGGCATCGGCACATAATCGATGGGCCAAGGAGGGGCGATGACACGTTTCGCGAGTCTTAAAGCGCGACTGCGCCTCGCGTTGGCCGGCCTGGCCCTGGTCTCGATGGCGCCCGGCACGGCCCAGGAGCTCGGGTCGCCACTCGCGCTGCCGCCCGACATCGAGCGCCTGCTCGACCTCGAGCCCTTGCCGCCCGTCGTCGTGGATCCCACCGCGCGCTACGCGCTGCTCGTGCACGAGCGTCAGTTGCTGCCGATCGAGCGGCTCTCGGAGCCGGCCGTCGAGCTCGCAGGCTACACGTTCAGCCTGCTCACGGGAGCCGCGCACGCGCCGCTCTCGTACTACGGGCTCACCTTGATCGACTTGCGTAGCCTCGAGGCGACACCCATTGCCCTGCCGGCGGAGGCCGTCGTCGGGTACCCCGTCTGGTCGCCGGACGGATCAAGGTTCGCATTCACCGTCACGCGATCGGCAGGGGCGGCTCTGTGGATCGGCGAGTCTGCCAGCGGTCTGGCTCGTACGATCGCGAGTTCGATCGATACCGTTCGCGGTTTGCCGTGCGCGTGGTTGCCCGACAACCGCCGGCTCTTGTGCCGGTTCTCGAGCGAGCGCGATGGCCGGCAGACGCTCGATTCTCTGTTCGACCGCATGGCGGCCCAAGCCTTGCCCGGCGAGCCGACGACGTTGACCGAGAGGCAAGCCCGGCGTTTGCTCGAGACGCAGGTCGCCATCGTCGACAGTCAATCCGCGGCTCGCTGGCGCATCGGCTCGCCCAAGGCGTTCGAGTCGGTCGTCGCTGCACCCGCGCAGGCGTTTCTGCTCGTGACGCGACTCGTCGAGCCCTATCCGCAGGTCACGGGCGTCAATTTTGGTGCGCGCGTCACGGAGGTCTGGGACCGCTTCGGCAACGTCATCGCACGCCTCCCGGACAGAGCACGGGCAATCGAGTGGCAGGCGTCCGCGCCGGCCACGCTGACGTGGATCGAGGAACGCGACGGTGTCGACCGCATCATGTCGCTGCCGGCTCCTTTTTCGGGGCCCGGGCGTGAGCGCTTCTCGCTGCCCCATCGCTTCGCCGGGTTGCGGTGGCTCGGCGATACCTCGGCAGCGCTCGTGAGCGACTACGATTCGAGTCGACGGCGCACCGAGCTCTGGCACGTCGATTTCGCGGACGTAAGCTCGCTACCGAAAGTGGTTGCGAGCTATACGGGCGGTGGGGAGTTGCCGGTCGTGCGCACGAACGCTTGGGGCTTCGCCACGGTCGCGATGCACGATAACGGCTTCTACTTGAGCGGAACCGAATCTACGGGGGCGGGGCGACGGGCATACCTCGATCGCGTCGCGCTCCCCTTGGGCTCACGAAGTCGCGTATGGCAAGCGGGTGACCACGGGCGCGAATCGATCGTAGACATCTTGAGCCCGGATGCCGGGGCGTTGCTCGTGCGGCGCGAGAGCTCGAGCGCGTCGCCGAACTACTTCATCGGCTCGACAACGGGAGACGTGGCGTTGCCCGTCACGCATTTCGAGCCGCCGGCGCCGCTGCTCGCGAGCGCGCGCCGCATACCGCTCGAGTACGAGCGCAAAGACGGTGTCGAGCTATCGGCATCGCTCTACTTGCCGCCGGGCTACGATCGCCGCACGCGCCTCCCGTTAGTCGTTTGGGCCTATCCACGGCAAGTGTCGGCCGGCGAATCCGCAACGATCTCGCGCACCGAAGAGTCGGCCATGACGTTCACGCGCGCGTCCCGCCTGTTCTTCTTGCTGCGAGGCTACGCCGTGCTCGACGACGTCTCGATGCCGATCGTCGGCAACGAAAGCGACGCCAACGACACGTTCGTCGCGCAAGTCGTCGCCAATGCCGCGGCCGCAATCGAGGCCGCGGGAGCGACGGGCTCCGTGGACACGACGCGTGTCGGCGTCGTGGGCCACAGCTATGGAGCGTTCATGGTGGCGAACTTGCTCGCGCATTCGCGCATCTTCGGCGCCGGTGTTGCGATGAGCGGCGCGTACAACCGAACGCTCACGCCGTTCGGTTTCCAGACCGAGCGGCGCACCCTGTGGCAGGCGCCAAACACGTATCTTGCGATGTCGCCGCTCCTGTATTCCGATCGAATCGAAGCGCCGTTACTGCTCGTGCACGGACTCAAGGACAACAACGCCGGGACGTCGCCGCAACAGTCGCTGCAGTTCTATCAGGCCATTCGCGGCAACGGTGGCGACGCCGAGCTCTTGCTGTTGCCGTGGGAAGGCCACTCGTACCGCAGCCGCGAATCCGTGCGCAAGACCGCGGCGGAGATGCTGCGCTGGTTCGACGACCACTTGAAACCCGCGCAGTGAGCGGCGCCCGGCCCGCTTCGTAACGAGCGGGCCATACGCGCCGGATTCGACGTGCCGGCGTCGCCGCACGGCAACACTTCGCTTCGCGCCCGTGCTCGCACCTAGGTTCGGTGCCGCGACGGGCTTAGACCAAGCCACGCCTGGTCCGTCTCTTGCATCCGTCGCAGTTACCAGCCCCCCGGGAGGATGGCTGCGATGACAAGGATCCTTGCGAAGCGCGGGTTGTTTGGCTGCGGGCCTCGAACGCTGGGGCTCGCTCTGGTGTCGATCGTGCTGCTCGTCGGATGCGATTCCTCGGATAGGGAGCCGCCGCAGGAGCCGCCGCCGGCGCCTGCGGGCATCCCGCCACTGAGCCCGACCGTTGTCTCGCTCGACGACGGTCACATGGTCGGCACCGCGCACTGGCCGGACGGCAACACGCCGGACGGCGGCCAAGGCAGTCCCGTGGAGGGCCTAACGTGCGCGGCTACCTCGCCCGTGGGTTACCACGTGCACGCTCACCTCTCGATCTTCCTGAACGGCGAGGCGTTGGCCGTGCCGGCCACGATCGGCTTCGTCGCGCAGTCGCCGACGACCGAGTGCCACTATCCCTTGCATACGCACGATCCCACGGGCTTGCTCCACGCGCACGCCACGATGGAGACCTTCTACACGCTCGGGCAATTCTTCAGCGTGTGGGGCCAACCGTTGCAACGCGACAACATCGCGGGCCTCGTCGGTCTGCCGGTCGTCGTCTATGTGACCGACAACGGCGTGGTCAGGGAGTCCACGGGCGATCTCACGGCCTTGCAGCTCCTCTCGCATCGCGAGATCACGATTCAGGTTGGGACACCCGTGGCATCGATACCCCAGTTCTCATGGACCGGGCAGTAACGCTCGGCGCGGCTCAGATTGGCACGAGGTTTGCTATCCCAGTTAGGGGAGCTCGCACCGATGAGGAAACGAGCCCCGCAGCGCGGTTGAAACGGCGCCCCACACCCCTCCCCGCCGTTTTTTCAGCCGTCGCTTGGAGCCCGGCGAGAGCCGGGCTCCTTTTCTCGGTCGAGCGGCGTCCGCGAAAGAGGCGGCCGTTCACGGTACCTTGGGCGCAGCAGGGAGCGCGATCCGCGCCTCGATTGCTTTGAGCGCATCGAGTTGCTGCACGAGCGCGGCGCGCTCCCGCTCGGCAGTCTCGAGTGTGGCACGTGCCGCCATGAGCTCCGTTTCGAGTCTCGTGGCTCGCTCGCGCTCCTCCGACAACAACGCCGAGAGCGATGTGTTGGCCGTCGCCGCCAAATGCCGTTCGCTGATGAATTGGTAGAGGATGCGACCGAGCTCGGCGTCCTCGTCTTGGCCGTCGCGTACCTCCATGAGCAGGGCCATAGCCTCGGCGAGGGCGCCTGCCTGTGCGCCCCGGCGGCTCAGCACGAGCGACAGTTTGATCGCCATGTCGTTGGACGGCGACGCCCGGTGCTGCATCAGCATCCGTTCGTACTGCTCGTCGAGCTTCGCGTCGTCCAGCGTTTGGACCCACGTGCCGAACCGCACGATCTCGGCGAGGTTCCTGCTCGTACGACCCTCCGCGTCGCCTTCGGACCGCAGCGCCGTGCCGCTACACGCCGACAAGCACGCCGCGGTCGTCCCGAGCACGAGACACTTTGCGTACACCCCGCGGACCCGCGATCGGAATGCTGACTCGAAAGTGCGCCCCAGCCGGTGAGGCCACCACTCTAATGTGTCCATCGTGAGCCTCCACATACTCGCTGGCGATCGACAACCCGAGGCCGGTTCCTTTGACGCTCGCGCTGCATTCGGCACTCCCTTTTTGAAACGGCTCGAATATCCTCTTGACCTCGGACTCGTCGACGCCGGGCCCGGTGTCCTCGACGTCGAGCACTGCGCAGCTACCGGCTGCCCGTAGCGCGATGTGGATGCGTCCACCCCACGGCGTGTATTTCGTCGCGTTGCTGAGCAAGTTGTCGACCACTACCTTGAGCTTGTTCTCGTCACCGCGAACCGAGACGGGAGCCAGCTCGGTCTTTACTGCAATGTCCTTCGCATTCGACGCAAGCGCGTGCGCGGCCACGACGCCATCGACGATCGCTGCCAAGTCGATCGAGTCCGACAGGTCGAGATCTGCGACCACGTCCTGAGTCTCGCTGAAGCGCAGCAGGTCCTCGATCAAGCGCTGCAGCTCGAGGCCGTTCGCATGAATGATTCGCGAGATTTCGGCTTCCTCGTTCGACCGCTCGCCGAGTCCTTCGACGAGCAGCTCGGATCCGGTACGGATCGTCGTGAGGGGCGTCTTGAGCTCGTGTGAGATATGTCGCAGGAAGGTGATCTTCTGCTCCTCGAGCTGCTCGATGCGTTGTCGCAACCAATCGAGCAGCTCACCGAGCTCCTGCACGTCTCGAGGGCCGTGCACGCGGATCGGCTCGGCGAAATCGTGCGCGCCCAACCGTCGAATCGCTCGGCCGAG
>DATFFV010000155.1:0-3558 GCA_035249885.1 Gammaproteobacteria bacterium
GTTGTCGCCCGACGAGCGGCGCACGACGATGTCGTCGAGGCTGCCGTCTGCCGCGATGACGACTTCGAGCGTGGGGCGGCCGGCACCGATGCTGCCGAGCAGCTCCTTGGGGTAGTTGGCCGTGCCGATGCGCTCCACGCGCCGCCGCCAACCGTCGAGGTACTCGGCGAGCCCCGAGGCGCGCGTATCCGGTGTCGCGAGCAAAGTGCGCGCGTCGTCGTTCCCACCGGGCAGCTCCGCACGCGGCCCGAGCTCCATGGCCGAGGTCTCTGGACCCGGTTGCTGCACGAGCGTCGCGGCGCGCTCGCGCGTCGGCGCCGGCTCGTCGGTGGGCTGCGGCAGCGCCGGTACCGGCTCGCCGCCGCTCTCATGGCTCACGAGCTGCTCGGCGCTCGTGGTCTCGTCGCGGGGCGTGCCGTCGGTCGGGTCGGCGCCCTGGGGGTCGCCGACCTGACTCGCGGGGTCGTCGGCCGACAACGTGCTCGTCGGGCGCAGGCCGTCCGCCGCCTGGCCGACCCCGCGCTGATTGCGGTTGGCCAGGAGCTGCGCCGTGTCGGCCGCGAGCTCCTCCTTCCCCGTGTCGATGACGAGCGTGACGTTCAACGACGGTATGGTGCTGCCGTCGCCGAGGGATCCGGCCGTGAAGGTGACGCCGAGAATCACGACGCCATGCAGTAATGCGGCGAGAAATAGCGTCGAGCCGATGCGTTCGTCGCTCATGGCGCGAAATTATAGCCGATGCGTTTTGCGGTCCCGGCTCGTTAGCTTGCCGTCGATGGCGGCGATGAGCTTAGCAGCGATGTCGATATTGAACTGACGATCGAGTTCACGAATTCCCGTGGGACTCGTCACGTTGATCTCGGTGAGGTAGTCGCCAATGATATCGAGCCCCGCGAACAGCACGCCTTTCGCCGCCAATGTCGGGCCCACTTGCTCGCAGAGCCAGCGATCGCGAGCCGTCAGCGGGCGGCCCTCGCCTCGGGCGCCCATGACGAGATTACCGCGGCTCTCGCCGGGAGCCGGTATGCGCGCCAACGCATACTCGACCGGCTCGCCGTCGATGAGCAGCACGCGCTTGTCGCCCTGGACGATCTCGGGGATATAGCGTTGCGCGAGCGTGAAGCGGTTACCGTGGTCGGTCAGGGTCTCGATGATGACGTTGGTGTTGAGATCGCCGGCTGTCACCACGAAGATCGACCGGCCGCCCATGCCGTCGAAGGGCTTGAGCACGATCTTGCCGTGCTCCTTGAGGAACTCGAGCAGCGCGCCGCGGGAGCGCGTCACGAGGCTCGGCGGCGTGCACTGCGGGAACCACGCCGTGTACGCCTTCTCGTTGATGTCGCGCAGGCTCGCAGGCTTGTTGACGACGAGGAGGCCGCGGTTCTCGGCGAGCTCCAGGATGTAGGTCGTGTAGATGTACTCCATGTCGAACGGCGGGTCCTTGCGCATCAACAGGGCGTCGAGCTCCTCGAGGCCGCCGTTCCACGCCGAGCCGAGCTCGAACCAGCGCTCGGTGTCGTCGCGGACGACGAGCCTGAGCCCAAGCCCGCGCGGGGCGCCGTCGCGGACCTCGAGGTCCTGCTGGCCGAAATAGACGAGCTCCCAGCCCACGCGCTGGGCCGCGAGCAGCATCGCCAGCGTCGAATCCTTTTTCGGCTTGATGGTCTCGATCGGGTCCATGACGACACCGAGCGACCGCCGGGATGGGCTCATCAGAACATTCCTCGCTTTTGCGCGCGGGTTCGCAGTTTTACAAAAAAGGGCAACGCTACCATACCCCCGTTCGCCGGAACGTCTGGTCGCGCGCGCCGACGCGCGGCCGGAGCGCGCCGAAAACACACGTGCCCGTCAATGGAAGGCCCGCCGCCAATATGTTAAAAGGCGCGTTGAGTCCGAGAGTTACGGGGCGCCAAATCGGGTAACGCTGAACGACCTGCGGGAGGGGAAGCTAAGTGTCTGGCAGCAGTGCAGTAAGCCCGAAAAGTGCTTTGCAGGGACTCAAGATTCTGGTCATCGACGACAGCAAGACGATCCGCAGGACAGCGGAAACCTTGCTGGCCAAAGAGGGCTGTGAAGTCTTTACCGCAGTTGACGGCTTCGACGCTCTGTCGAAGATTGCCGACCATCGCCCGGACATCATCTTCGTCGACATCATGATGCCGCGATTGGATGGCTATCAGACCTGCTCGCTGATCAAGCACAACAAGGTTTTCAAGGACACTCCCGTCATCATGCTCTCGAGCAAGGACGGGTTGTTCGATCGAGCTCGGGGCCGCCTCGTCGGCTCGGAGCAGTACTTGACCAAACCGTTCACCAAGGACGAGCTCCTCGGCGCCATTCAAAGCCACGTGGTCAAGTAGTAGGGATCGGAAGGGTCCGCCTATGGCTCTCATCATGATCGTCGACGACTCGCCCACCGAGCTGCACGTCATCAAGACGGCGCTCGAAAAGCACGGCTTCGACACCGTGTCGGCCTCGGACGGCTCGGAGTGCTTGAGCCTCGCTCGCGAAGTGCGGCCCGACCTTATTTTCATGGACGTCGTCATGCCGAGGGTCAATGGCTACCAGGCGACGCGCACGCTCACGCGCGATCCCAAGACCAAATCGATCCCCGTCGTGATGATCACGACCAAGGATCAGGAGACCGATCGCATCTGGGGCATGCGCCAGGGCGCCGTCGACTACCTCGTCAAACCGGTCAGCGAAGCCGTGCTCGTAGCCAAGGCTCAAGAAGTGCTCGAGCGAGGGGCGAACGTTTGAACCTCCAGGCGCTCGCACAGCAACCGTTCGAACTGTTGCTCGAGCTCGAACGTCGCGCGCGCGCGGCGATCGCGGCGCGCGAGGGCGCTCCCTCTTCCGCCGACGAGTGGGTCGGGATCGGCTTTCGCCTCAGCACGGAGCGATTCGTGACGAGCCGCGCGGACGTGCGCGAGGTGCTCCCCGTGCCCGAGCACGTGACGCGTGTGCCGGGCGCGAAGCCCTGGTTGCGCGGCATCGCCAATCTTCGCGGCCAGCTCTTGACCGTCGTCGATTTGAAGTCCTTCCTGGGCGCCGGCGCGCCGACGTCGGACCGGCAAGCGCGCGTGCTCGTCGTCGCGAGCCGCGAGGTGCCGACGGGGCTCATCGTCGACGAGGTCGTCGGCTTCCGGCGCTTCGGCTCTTCCGACTATCGGGCCGAAGCCAGCCCAAGCGTCATTCGGTGCGAGCACTATGTGGAGGGCAGCTACAAACGCGGCACGGAAGCGTGGCCGCGTTTCAGCCTGCTCAAGTTGCTCGAAGACCCGCAGTTCCTGACCGCGGGCGAAGGCGTGCGGCCTTGACGCCATGAGCACCTCGAGCACTTGGCCGAAACTATTGCCGCCGCTCGGCATCCTCCTGGCGCTCGCCTTGACGGGGGCGGCCGGTGCCGTGTGGTGGAACGACTCGAGCTCGTCGGGCGGCGACGGCGGGCTCGGCGAGCTCGTGGCCGTCGTGCAGGCGGCGCGCAGCGAGGCCAATGCCGCGCTCTCGGGCCGGCCGCAAGCCTTCGAAGCTTTGGCCGCGAGCCGCGCTGCCATC
>DATFFV010000156.1:0-3152 GCA_035249885.1 Gammaproteobacteria bacterium
TGCGCGACCACGACCAGGACGGCGTCCACGAGGGGGGCGAAAGCCAGCATGTCGTCACTTGCGAGCACGGGCGGCAAATCGAACACGGCAATGCGGCCGGCGCCCTGTGTCACGCGCTTGACGAGGTTGGCAGTTTGCGGCGACGCGAGCATCTCGGAAGAGCCCGAGAAGGATCGCTCGTTCATGAGCACCGCCAATCGCTCCACGCCGGGGGACACGGCCACTTCCTCGAGCGCGACGGCGCCGCGCAGGAAGTCCCCGATGCCGTAGCGCGTGCCTACACCCAAGTGCCGGTGCAGCGAGGGCTTGCGGAAATCGAGATCGGCCAGCACGACGCTGGTTCCGACATCGCGTGCGAGGCTGATGCTCAAGTTCACGGCCGTCAAGGACTTGCCTTCGCCGGGGCACGTCCCGGTCACGGCGATCGACTGCCAGCCGTTGCGGCGCATCCGTTGCAATACACGCGTGCGCAGCATCTTGTAGGCGACGCTCGCCACCGACCGCTCGTCGACGATGACACGGTTGTCGGCCAGCGTCCGCGGATCGGGCTCGACGGACCGCGCCGTTGCGACGTCGAACGGCGGACTCTCGGCGGCGGCCATCGAGGGCGGCCGCGCGTATCGGGTCTCGACGGGAACAAGGGAGCCGGACCTCAAGCGCGCTCTCGCGAGACCTTTTGCAAGTGTTCGCATGACGATTCTCCTCTAGGCCGGGGTCATCACGAGGAAAACGATCGTGCCGAGCCAGAGCGAGCTCCACATCGCGGTCGCGAAGCGTCGGCGGGCTCGACTGCGGGCGTCGCCGTCATTGGATACGAACGGCACGGCGACGAGCGGCGGCACACCGAAATACTCGGCGACGTCCCGCGGGTGGCGAACGGTTGCGTCATAACGCTCCACGAAGGCGACGGTGACTGTCCCCAATGTGAACGCGACGATGAGCGTGAGCAGCAACACCGCGATCCGGTTCGGGCTCACGGGCATCGTCGGCAGCTGCGGCGCTTGTATCACCGTGAAGCGATCGCCACGGCCGGCCGACTCGAGGTTGGCGGCGATCTCCGCCTCGCGGAGCTTGGCCTGCACGTCGTCGTACTGCGCGAGCAGCTGCTCGTAACCGCGAGTGAGGGCGCTGAGCTCGCGCTCGACCTCGGGCGCTGCGGTCGTTTGCCGGTCGAGCTGCGCGAGCCGAGCGTCGAGCGCCGTTCGCCGCTCGAGCGCCGCGTCGAGGTCCGCTTGCGTCGCGCGAAGCTGAACCTGGCGCTGGATGTATTGCGGATTGTCGGGCGCAGGGGCGGCGGAGCGCGCCGGTTGCGACGGCTGCCGCGCGAGCGTGGAGCGCAGGCCTGTCACGGCCCGTTCGAGGCGCTGGACGTCGGGGTGGTCCGCCGAGTAGCGCGTGCGCGCCTGGGCCAACTCTTCCTCGCGGGCCGCGAGCTCCACGCGCAGCGCATTCTGGTCGGCGCTTGGCGCGGTGCCGCCTCCGCGCAGCATATCGAGCTCGCGACGGACTTTTTGCACGTCGGGGTGGTCCGGGCTGTAGATCGCGCTGAGCTGCGAATAGCGCCGCTCGAGCAGCGTCCGGCGCTCGTCGGGGCCGAGGATCGCTTGGCCGTTCTCGTCGACGACGGGAACATTGGGGCTCAGAAGCGCCAGCGCCGACGCCGCTAAGTCGCGGCGCTCGCGCAGCGAGCGAATCTCGGCGTCCACGGACTCGAGATCGCGCTGCACGCGGTCCAAGACTTGCGTGTCCACGTCGGTAGGCAAGCTACCGCGATGCTCGCTCTTGAACGCGGCGAGCCGTTGTTCGCGCGTCTCCATCTCGGCTTCGAGCCGGTTCGCTTGCTCGACAAGGAATTGGGTGGTGTCGTCGGCCTGCTCGCGACGTGCGCGCTGGTTTTCATCGAGATAGAGCTCCACGAGACTCTTCGTCACGTCGCGAGCGACGCGCGGCGACGTGTCCGTGAAACTCAGCGAGAAGGCCATCGCGTCGGCGGCCTGGCTCGGTCCCAGCAGGTTCTCGAGGATATCGGGATCCTCCGCGCTGAGCCCGAGGTGCTTGCGGAACTCCTCGAGGGCCTCCGGCGACTTCGGATCGAGCGACGGGTAGAGCTGCTGCTCGGCGACGATGTTCGCGAGATTCTCGTTCGTCAGCACGCGCTGCGTGATGATGCGGACGCGATCGTCGGGGTTGTAGGGCACGGTCGAGCGCACGACGTGCTCCGGAACCTCGGGCTGCTCCGCCAGCAGGATGCCCGTCGAGGCATAGTTGGGAGGCACGCGATACGCGATCACGACACCTGCGAGCACCGTCACGGCCACGATGCTCCAAAGCAACCCGCCGCGGCGCCTTAGAACGCCGAGATAATCGCCGAGCGTGGGTTCCATGCCGGATGGCACATCCATGGGCACTGCTCCTCTCTGAATCGATTCCGTCATACGAGCCTCAAGGTACGACGACGACGTCGCCGCTTTGCAGAAGGACGTTCTGCTCGAGCCGTTTGCCGTTGGCGACGTCGTTGAAGTCGAACGGCAGCGTCCGCTGCCGATCGCGCTCGCGGCGCAGCACGAAGATCCCGTTCACGTTGGCGAACGTCGTCGTTCCGCCCGCGAGCGACAAGGCCTGCATGACGTCGACGCGGGGATTCACGACGAACTGACCGGGCCGGTTGACCTGGCCGATCACGTAGATCTTATTGCCATTGATCTCGCGCACCGCGACCGTGACGAACAAGTCGGGAATGAACCGCGCGAGCCGCTCCGTGAGCTCCGCGCGCAGCTCCTCGACCGTCTTGCCGGCTGCACGTACATCGCCTGCGAGCGGGAACGAGAACCCGCCGTCGGGGCGGACCAGGACGTCCTGATCGAGGTCCGCCTCTTTCCAAACCGATACGTGCAGTAAGTCTCCGGGCTGTACCTCGTAGCGAGGCGCGCTGTCGCCCGCCTGTGCCGGCGGGGCGTTGCGCGCGCGCGCCGGCTGTTGCGCCGCGACGTCGAGCGGCGACAGCAGCAACGCGGCCGCGCAAACGAGCCATGGGCTGTGGGCGAGATCGTGGACGCGCATACGGTGCCCTCCGGACCTTTTCAGCTATGAAGCAATATCCGTACCAGTCGGGCGCGGCTTGGAACCCCGAGGGCGTGGCCCGCGGTGGTGTC
>DATFFV010000157.1:0-2761 GCA_035249885.1 Gammaproteobacteria bacterium
GCACGGCCTACGACCAGGACGGCGTCGGCTTCATCGATCTCGCTGCGCTCTGCCAGGTGGAGCAGCCCGCGTGCGACCGGTTGGTCGTCGACTTTCGCCAACGGCACGAGCGCGACGCCGCCGCGGCCGCACCCGAGCGCGTGACGCTCGACGTCGCCATCGCGCTCGACGCTCACGAGCGCCTGCGTGTCGAGCGCATGATCATCCAGGAGGGGCTCGCCGCCGAGATTCGTTTCACGGACGTGCTCAAGCTCGTCGTCGTGCCGACGCTCGACGACGGCCGCGTGCTTCTGTGGACCGCCGTCTACGAGTTCGACGGCAGCGACTACGTGCTGCTCGACGAGCCGCGGTTCGCGAGCCCGGGAAACGGCACGGCCACGCTCGAGCTCTCGTCGTCGGGGGGCACGAGCTTCGGTTTTTCGCTGGCCTCGCTCGTCGCGCAAACGACAGAATAGTCGTGATCGGAGGGTTAGATGTTTTCAGCGCGCGAGGCGCTCGAGCGGCTCGAGGATGGCAACCGGCGCTTCGTCGCCGATCGCAAACGCGATGCGCGCGTCGGCGCCACGCGCCGCAACGAGCTCACGGAGCGCCAGGAGCCGTTCGCCATCGTGCTCGGTTGCTCCGACTCGCGCGTGCCGGCGGAGATCGTCTTCGATCAGGGCTTGGGCGACCTGTTCGTGATTCGCGTGGCCGGCAACATCGTCGCACCCTCCCAGATCGGCAGCGTCGAGTTCGCGGCCGAGCAATTCCAAACGCGGCTCGTCGTCGTGCTCGGCCATTCGGGTTGCGGCGCGGTCATGGCGACGATCGAGCAGCTCAAGCGGCCCGTCGAAAAGCAGTCGCGCAACCTGCGCGCCATCGTCGACCGCGTGCGGCCGTCGGTCGAGCCGTTGCTCGCGACCGAGCTGCGCCACGGCGGCGGGGCGCTCGTGCGCGACGCCGTGCGCGCCAATGTCCGCGCCTCGGCGAACCATCTGCGCCACGGCTCGGAGATGCTCGAGAGTCTCATCGCGCGCGACCGCCTGCTCGTCGTCGGCGCCGAGTACTCGCTGGACACGGGCGTCGTCGAGTTCTTCGACGGAGTGCCGCGGCCCAAAGGCCGGAAGGCGCCAAAGTCCCGTTAGTGCTACATTTTGGGCCTTGCCGCAGGCATTAAACGGGCTACGGAGTCGTCGATGCGGGTGCGGAGTAGGGTTCCATTTCGGGTCCGGGCGGTCGGCGCCCTTGTTGCGGTAACGCTCGCCGTTGCGCTCGTGCAACCCGCACGCGCGCAGGAACGCGTCGCGATTCGCGGCACTCTGGTCACGTTGGTCCCACCGCCGGGATTCAAAGTGTCGCGCACGGTGCGCGGCATCGAGAACACGGAGACGGGATCGACGATCACGATCGCGGAGCGCTCGGCCGAGGGCTACGCGCAGCTCGCCGAGATGTTCACGTCGCCGAAGAGCCTCTCGGCGGGCTTTGGCGAGCAGGACGTCACGATCCGGTCGGTGCGCCAGGTCGCCGTGGGGGACGGCTACGTGCCGTTCGCGATCGGCACTCAGCGGAGGCGGGGCGGGGGCAGCGAGCTCGTCAAGTACCTCGCCTTGCTGCGCGGGGACAAGACCACGCTCGTCACCTTCACCCTCGGCGATCGCAGCTTTACCGAGGCCGATGCCGAAACCCTCATTCGCTCGATCGAGCTCGCGCGGGCGCCCACGACCGAAGAGCTACTCGAGCAGCTGCCGTTCACGCTGCGAGTCGTCGAGCCGTTCCGCGTCACGAACGTCGCTTCTCGCACGTCGGTGACGCTCGAGACGGGCGAGGAAGATGGGCCCGTGATCGTCATCGGTCGCGGCGCCTCGCGGGCGCTCATGGGGGAGGAGGCGCGCGTCGCCGTCGAGCTCTTGAAAACGACCGGCGGATTCGTCGACGCGGAGATCGGTGCGCAAGGACCTGCGCCGTTCGCGGGCGGCAACGGGTATCGCGTGTCGGCCGTGCTCGGCGATCGGACCATCGTGCAGTACCTGGCCATCGTGCCGGGCGGCTATTACCTGCGGTTCGTTGCGCGTGGCGAGACGAGCGCCTTGCAGGCCGTGGAAGCGGCCGTCGAGGAGATCGCGGGCTCGGTCGAGCCCGACTAGGCCGCTCCCGCCGTCCCGCGCACTCGGGCAAAGTGTGATCGCCGTGCCGCCTTAGGAGTTCTTCGGACTACCGGCCATGACGCGCCCGAAGGTAAGGGGTATCGTGGCTTCCGATGGCTTCCCCAGGCTTTATTCGGAAGGTGCTCGCGGCCTTCGCGGCACGGCCGTGGTCATGGCTCGGCGGTTTCGCCGCGTCCGTGCTCGGTGTTGCGTTGCTGTACGGTTTGACCGTCGACCCGTCGCTCGCGCCGCTCACGGAGACGGCCTCGCGCAACCCGCCGTATCTGGCGGTCGATGCGCGCACGGCGATCGAGAAGGGTCAGAAACGCGCGGCGGCGAGCGGCAAGATGCTCATGGTCACGTTCGGCGCCAACTGGTGCCCGGACTGCTTGACGCTGTACCGGAATCTCGCGGACGCGGAAACCCACGCTTACCTCGACAAGCACTTCGAGCTCGTGACGATCGACGTCGGCGACGCGCAGAAGAGTGCGGCCGCGCAGCGCGACCTCGGCATCGACATCAAGGTGATTCCGCTCGCCGTGTTCTACTCGCCCGACGGCCAGTTCGTCGGCGATACGCGTGCCGGCGAGCTCAAACCGTCGCGGCATTTCTCGTCGCGCGACATCCGTGACTTTCTA
>DATFFV010000158.1:0-2642 GCA_035249885.1 Gammaproteobacteria bacterium
TCTCGCCGCCGCGCCATTCGTCGCCGGGCTCCTTCACGATCTTGAGGACGACGGGCTGCGACGCGCGCTGCCCATAGATGACGACCGACGTGTCGGTCGCGAGCGTACGCTCGATCGTCACGCGCCAGGCTTGCGCGTAGAACACGATGCGGTCGCTGAGCTCCTTGTTCAGTCGAGCCGCTCCGGCACGATCTTGTCCGGCGTCACGCGCCAGGGCTCGCCGTAGTGGGACGCGTACCTGATCCGGTGTGTGCTGAGCTTCACGTGCCCCCCTGCTGGGCGGACAATCCTACGCGAATTCGGCGCCGCGGCGCCCGTTCGACGCCAGCCGGGACTACGCTGTAACCTCGCCCCGGTGCGGGCCGTCTGTAGCATTAGGACTCCAGGGGAGGTCATCATGCTTCGACTCACGCTCACCGTCTGCGGTCTGGCCCTGCTCTCAGGCTGCGGCATCACGGGCAACTTCCGCAACGACCCGGGTTACGCGGCGTTCGGCTCCCCGGGGCCGCTGGATACACACCGCGAATTCGGCCTGTCGCTGGGCCCCCTGCCCCTCGGGCTCGCGCGCTGGGTCTTCGACGACGACGAAGAGTTCGGCCCGATGCTCAAGGAGCTGCGCGCCGTGCGCGTCTATACCTACGAGGTCGCGCGCGACGCCGAGGACGTTGCCCAGCGCATTAAGGACATGCAGTCCGGGCTCGTCGAGGATGGTTGGCTCACGATCGTCACCGTGCGCGAGGAAGACGAGCTCGTGTCCGTGCTGCTCCAGCCCGCCGAGCACGGCCGCAACGGTAACCGCGGGCTCGCCGTGATCGTCCAGGACCCGAGCGAGGTCGTGCTCGTAAACCTCATCGGCAACGTGCGGCTCGACCTGTTCGCCGAGTACATGGTCGATCTCGACGTCGAGATGCCGCACATCGAGATCGATCCCACGACGCTCCAGGCGCGCGTCGAGTAGCTCTCCTCGTCTAGTACGGGTTCGCGATCGGCAAATCCTCGGCCGGATAGAGCGTGATGATCTTCGCGCCCGTGGGCGTGAGCACCACTTCTTCCTCGATGCGCGCTGCCGAGATTCCATCCGTGGCCGGGCAGTACGTCTCGACCGCGAACACCATGCCGGCCTTGAGCTCGATGGGCTCTCGGAACGACGTGACGCGCGAGATCAGCGGCCGTTCGTGCAAGCCCAATCCCAAGCCGTGGCAGAAGTTCAGGCCAAACGCGTCGATCTCGCTCGCGAAGCCGATCTCGTCGGCTGTCGGCAACGCGTGTGCGACCTCGTCGCTGCCCATGCCCGGCCGCAAAAGCTCGATCGTGCGGTCCATCCACTCGCGCGCCTTGCGGTACGCCGTGCGCTGCGGTGGCGTCGCGCGGCCGACCGAGAACGTGCGGTAGTAGCACGTGCGGTAACCGATGAACGAGTGAATGACGTCGAAGAACGCCTGGTCGCCGGGCCGGATGAGCCGATCGGTGAAGTTGTGCGGGTGCGGCGAGCAGCGCTCGCCCGCGATCGAATTGATAGCCTCGACGCAGTCGGAGCCCATCTCGTAGAGGCGGCCCGCGGCTAGCGCGACGATCTCCGACTCCTTGATGCCGGGTTTCAGCGCTTCGGCGATGTCCTGGTAGACGCCGTCGACCATCGCCGACGCCATGTTGAGCAACGTGATCTCGTCGTGCGATTTGATCTCGCGCGCGAGCAGCATGGTCTGCTGACCGTCGCGCACCTCGATGCCGGCCTTCTGGAGCTCGAACAGCATCGGCGGCTCGACGACGTCGACGCCGACCGGCATGTGTCCCACGCCCTCCTCGTCGAGGATCGCCTTTATCTCGCGCGCCGCGTCGCGGAACAGCGTGATGTCCGAGCCCACGGCGCCGCGCATACCGAGCATGCCGGCGCGGCAGTGGTCGTTACGCAGCCATGGCGCGTAGAGCTTGTGGTGCTTCGCGGCCGAGCCGAAGTCCCAGATGTACGGCTTGCCGTTACCCGTGAGCAGCGAGTAGCGCAGCAGCTTGTCGCGCGCCCACTCGCCGATGACCGTGCTCGTCGTGTAGCGAATGTTGTGCTGGTCGAAGGACAGCAGCGCGCCGAGTCCGCTGCCCGCGAGCGCCTGGCGCACGCGCGCGAGACGGTAGTTGTGCAGCCGGCGGAAATTGACGCGCTCCTCGAAGTCGACCTGTGTGTGGCCGGGCGCTTGCAGGGGGCGCTTCCATTGGTGCTGAGGATCGATGTCGTCGTCGAGAATCTGCTTCGGCTCGACGAGCTGCGACTTACCGCCCTTTCTGATTGGAGCACTGATCGGAGCCGTCTTCGCAGCCGTCTTCTTGGCCGCCGCGGCCTTCCCTTTGTTCTTCGCCATTGTCGTCCTCTTCATGGATGAGCGCGCCTTCACGGGACCACGCGTGGTCCCGCCGCAATTGTACGCGGCAGCGGGCGGGTCGGGACAGCCTGTCGACCGCTCAGGCGCTCACTTGTCGTCCCCGATGACGGGCAAGTAGTACCGCACGACGACGGGCGACGTGTCGGCGAGCTCGCCTTCCGTGAGTCGCGGCCGGAAACGGCTGTTCTTCAAGAGGCGCACGAGGTCGTCTTGCTCGGCGGCGGTGACGTTCGTGGCGCCGCGAATCTCGATGTCGCGAGCCCGGCC
>DATFFV010000159.1:0-4936 GCA_035249885.1 Gammaproteobacteria bacterium
AGCTTATGCCCGGTTACTCCGGCGGGTTGTGCACACGCAGGAAGGCGACGGAAGCTTGCAGCATCTGCACGCGCGTCTCCCCGCGCGACAGCCAATGGTCTTCGCGCTTGAGCGTCACGAGCTCCACGTTCTTGTCGGCGCGCCTGAGAGCACGCAGCATCGCCTCGCTTTGCTCGTAAGGAACGACAGTATCGTCCTTGCCGTGTATCAGGAGCACCGGCACGTTCGCTGCGGCGGCGTTCGCGGCAGGCGAGATTGTTTGCACGATGGGGTCCTTCGGGCCGTCGACGCCGATGAATCGGTCCCAGAAACGCTGAGCGCGCTCGGACGAATTGCGCCTCTCCCATTCGAGCATGCGCTCGACGTCGCCGACCCCGGCGACGGATACCGCGCAGCGGTACACACCCGGGTCGAGCGTCGCGCCGGCGAGGGCCGCATACCCCCCATAGCTGGCGCCCACGATGCAAACGCGCGCGGGATCGACGATGCCGTCCTTGGCAAGGTGCCGAACGCCGTCCGAGAGGTCCGTCTGCATCTTGCGGCCCCATTCGCCGAAGCCGGCCACCACGAACTCCGTGCCGAGCGTGGAGCCGCGGAAATTGGCCTGCAGCACCGCGTACCCCTGCGACGCGAGGGCTTGGGGCCACCAGTCGAAGTCCGCCGTATCTCGTGCGGCGGGGCCGCCGTGCACGAGCACGACGAGCGGCAGCTGCGTCGGAGGCTTGCCCGTCGGCAGGGTCAAGTAGCCGGGGATCGCGAGGCCGTCTGCGGCGGTGTAACGCAACGGCTGCGTTTCGTGCCGCTCCTCGATGCCGTCATACACGGGACCCAGCGGTTGGGCTCGCGCCGTCAGCAGATCGATGAGCACGTATTCGAACCCCGTTGTCGGACCGTCGACACGCACGACGACCTTGTCGAAGTTCCTCGAGGCGGACTCGAGCCGCACGCGCTCGTCGGGGAACGTCTCGAGCACCGACTGCCAGCGCGCGCGGTAGCTCGGTTCCGCGAACTCGTAGTGCGTTCGATCGCTCGTCGAGGTGCCGCCGATCAGGTGGTGCGTCACGAGGTCGTGCAGCGGCGCGCTGACGTCTCGCAGGAATTCCGGAAATTCCGGGCTCGCGTCTTCCTCGCGGAACGGCACGAGGCGCCAAGTCGACGACTCGTCGTCATCGGCCGAGTACGCGACGAGCATCGTCCGGCCGTCGACTCCGAATCCCAAAATACGGGGCTCGTAGAGGTCGGACGTGCCTTCGCCGACGACGTAGTACTCGCCGTCCTCGCGTATTTGCACGCTCCAGCGCCGCGCCTCGTCGTCGTATTCGACCCGGCCCGCGACGTTGCCTGCGTCGTCCACGAACCACTGCCGCGTCGAGCGTCCACCGGCTTCGAGCAGCTCTTGCTCCCCGCTGACGACGTCGTAACGAAACAGGGCCGGCAAGAGGTACTCCCTGAGGTGCCAGCCCGGGACGAATAGAACGACGCGGCCGTCGACGTTGCGCACCATCGTTTCGCCGGAGACGACGTTCATCGCGACCGCCTCGCCGCGTTTCGGCACGAGTGTCATGGTCCTCGCCGCGACGTCGAGGACGACGAGCTGTGACCACTCGTTCTTGCCGCCCGTGAGCCAAGGGATATCCCTGGTGACGGAGCTCACGATGAGAACGTGGCCATCCCCGGCCCACTCCACGCCGCGCAGCTTCATGTCGCCCGCGGCCGCCCCGGCAACCAGCTTGCCCGTCTCGAGCGATACGACGGCGACGAAACGCTGGTCGCCGTCCGTGCGGACGAAGGCCATGTACCGGCCGTCCGGCGAGAGGACGACGTTTTCGACGGTCGGCAGCGCACCATAGGCTTCGAGCGGCGTGGCCGCGCCCGCGCAGCGCATGAACGCCGCTGCAACAATGAGACAACCGACGACCGTGCGCCGCATCGGGACCGTTAGCCGGGTCAGGTGCGCGAATCATAGCCAGGACCGACCGAGGACCGGAAGATGCCGCTTGTCCTACCGGGCGTCGCGGAGTTGACGCGCTGGCGCTCGCACCCTTACGGTGGCCCGCGTGCGGCACGGCCGCCGCCGCCGTGCACGCCCGCGGCCAACGTCGTCTGCGGCCAGCAGGCTCCCGAGGACCTCGTGGCGCTGGGGTCGGAGTGGATCGCGGCCGGCGCGTACTCGGGCACGGGCGGCGTCGTGCTCATCCGCGTCAGCGATCGCACGTCCCACACCGGATACCCCTCGGCTACGGCGGTCAATCGCCACGACGCGAAGACCTATCCGGATTGCCCGGGGCCGCCAGGCCAGGGTGACGCGCGTTTCACGACGCACGGCGTCTACGTGGAGCCCGGCAACGGGCCCGTGCACAAGCTCTTCGTCGTGGGCCACGGCTCGCGCGAGTCGATCGAGGTGTTCGACGTCGACACGCGGCCCCCGACGCCGGCCGTGACGTGGCTCGGCTGCGTCGTTGCACCCGATCCCATCGGACTCAACTCCGTGCGCGGCCTGCCCGACGGCGGCTTCATCACGACGAATTTTCTGCCGCGCGGCGGCACGCGCGAGGCAACCCAGGCCATGCTGGGTGGCGCGCAGAACGGCGAGCTCTGGGAATGGCACACGGCGAGCGGCTGGCAGAAGGTGCCGGGCAGTGAGGCCGCGGGCGCCAACGGCGTCGAGCTCTCGGCCGACGGCAAGACGCTGTACGTCGCGGCCTGGGGCAGCCAGTCGTTCTTCCGCGTCTCGCGCGGCGTCACGCCGCCGACGCGCGACGAGATTCCCCTTGGCTTTCGCGTCGACAACATCCACTGGGCGCGCGACGGCTCGTTGTTCGCCGTGGGCCAGGCAGGGCAGAACTGGAAGGCCGTGAAGATCAACCCCGACACGCTTGCCGTGCGCGAGGTCGTGAGCGTGCCCGACACGCCGGAGTTCGGCGCGGGTACGGCGCTCGTCGAGGTCGGCGACCAGCTCTGGGTCGGCTCGTTCCGCGGCAACCGGATCGCGATCGTCCCGGCGCCTTGACGCATGCAGACGCCGGGCTGCGACGCGCCTCCGCCGGCGCGTGTGGCTCGCGGTACGCGGTTAGGCGAGGCTCAGGCCGCAGTGCTTGGCGAAATGGCGGAAATCCTGATCGCGCGTAAGCAAAGCGATGTCATGATCGATACACGACTGTGCGATTAGCGCATCGGCGACTTTCGCTTTGAGTCCGCGTGCTTGAAGCTTCGCGCGGGCCTCGCCGGCTCGCTGCCAATACCCTTCGGTCACCTCCAGCAGCTCGAGATCGAGCAAGCGGGGGGCGAGCACCTTCGCTGTAGCGGGGTCGCTCAGGATCTCGGTCAGCACGACCGGCGGCAGGCGAACGTCACTGCGTGCGAGACTGTCGGCCAGCGAATCGACGTCTTTGCCCTGTTCGCCCGCGAGCAGAGCTGAAAGAGTGCTCGTGTCGACCGCGATCACCGGCGGTCCTCCTTCAACTCCTCCCAAGTCATCGAGAATTTGACCTTGCCGCGTAGTGCCAAGAGCTCGCGTTGCGCGCGGCGCGACGCCAGCCTTTTCAAACCTTCGCGAACGGTCTCCGTAACGCCGGTTCCCGTCTCCTTTTGAGCGGAGATCAGCAGATCCTCGGGGACCAAGACGGTAATCTTGCGCTGTTGACTCATGCCAGTGACCATACCAGCACTAAAGATGGCACACAAGGATGGCTAGCGACGATGGCGAACGGCAGTCAGTCGCGCGACGGAGCGAACAGCGCGGCACGATCTTGCCGGCGCCGAGCACGCGGTACCCCGGCCGAAGGCGGGCTGAGCAAGTTGGTTGACCGCTTCAGACCCAGAGCGTACAGTTCAAGTGTACACCTGGTACAGATGGACTGTACGCTATGGCCGACGTGAACGTGACCGACCTTCGACAGAATCTGCCTTCGTATCTGGATCGCGCCCGGCGTGGCGAGCGCATCCGGGTCACGTCGCGCGGCGCCGTGATTGCCGAAATCACCGGGCCGAAAGCCACGAGGGAGGAGGCAGACCTCATCCGCGAGCAGCTACGCGGAGCTGTAGTGCACTACGAGTCGCCCACGGAGCCTGCTCACGCGCCCGAGGAATGGTCGGTGAACCAATGATTCTTCTGGACACTCATGTCCTGGTGTGGTGGGTCAACGACGAAAAACAGAAGTTGTCGCGCAAGGCACGCCAGGCGCTCGAGCAGCACGGTAAGCGCAACGAGCTCTTGGTTTCGAGCATCTCGTTCTTCGAGATCACGACGCTCGAGCGGCGTGGCCGTTTGCTCTTCAAGATTCCGGCGGGTGAGTGGCTCGCCAACGTGCGCAGGCTTCCCGAGTATCGTCTCGAGCCGCTGACTGACGATGTTGCAGAGCGCGCAGGTCAGCTCGGTGACTCGTTCTCCCGCGACCCCGCGGATCGCTTGATCGCGGCGACCGCACTTGTTCATGCCGTTCCCCTTGTAACGTACGACGAGCAGCTGCGCGAGACTGCGTTTCTTCCGACAATCTGGTGAGCGCCACCGAGCCGGAGGATGCCCTTTTGTGCGTACTGTCCGCACCGGATTGCGATCGTTCCTCCGGTGCGCCGATCAGGATCAGTCGCGCGACGGATCGAACAGTGCGGCGCGCTCGACGCGGCCGCGCTCGACCTTCACGCCCTCGCTGGCGAGGCGCCGCGTCTGCTCGACGTAGTGGCGCGAGCCTGGCGGAAACACGATCCTGCCGCCGGCGCCGAGCACGCGGTACCACGGCAGATCGTCGGGCGAATGCCGCAGCGCATACCCGACCTGGCGCGCGCGCCCCGGCAGCCCGGCCGCCTGCGCGACGTCGCCGTAACTCGTGACCTTGCCGCGCGGGATTTGTGCGACGACGTCCCAGATCGCTTGCAGCGCCGGGTGCTCCTCCACGCTCGATCCCAAGCGGCGGCGCGTGCGTCGGCCCGGCGCCAG
>DATFFV010000160.1:0-2619 GCA_035249885.1 Gammaproteobacteria bacterium
AGATGGAGCTCGAGGATCCCGAGGAGAACCTCGGCGCGCAGATGTTGCGCCAGGCGGCCGAGAAGACCGGCGACGCCGTCGGCGACGGCACGAGCACGGCGACGATCCTCGCGCACGCGATCTACGCCGAGGGCGTGCGCAACGTCGCGGCGGGCGCGAGCGCGATCGATCTCAAGCGCGGGCTCGAGCGCGGCCTCGAGGTGGCCGTGAAGAGGCTCAAGGAGCTCGCGAAGCCCGTCGAGAGCCGCAAGGAGAAAGCCCAGGTGGCGACGATCTCCGCGCACAATGACGCCACGATCGGCGAGCTCATCGCCGATGCCATGGAGAAGGTCGGCGGCGACGGCGTCATCACGGTCGAGGAATCGAAGACCACCGAGACGACGCTCGAGGTCGTCGAAGGCATGCAGTTCGACCGCGGCTACGTGTCGCCCTACTTCATCACCGACCCGAACACGATGGAGGCCGTGCTCGAGGACGCCTACGTGCTCATCTGCGACCGCAAGCTCAGCATTCTCAAAGACATCATCCCACTGCTCGAGCAGGTCGCGAAATCGGCACGACCGATCCTATTCATCGCCGAGGATATCGAGAGCGAGGCGCTCGCGACGTTGATCGTGAATCAGATTCGCGGCGTGCTCAAGAATGCGGCCGTCAAGGCGCCGGGCTTCGGCGATCGCCGCAAGGCCATGCTGCAAGACATCGCGGCGCTCACGGGGGCGCAGCTGATCTCTGAGGATCTCGGCTTCAAGCTCGAGGACGTGGATCTGTCGCAGCTCGGTCGCGCACGACGCATCGTCGTCGACAAGGACAACACCACGATCATCGGCGGCGCCGGCACGAAGGCGGCCATCGACGGCCGAATCAAGATGATCCGCACGGAGATCGACAAGACGACGAGCGACTACGACCGCGAGAAGCTCGAGGAGCGGCTCGCGAAGCTGTCGGGCGGCGTCGCCGTCATCCGCTGCGGCGCGCCCTCGGAATCCGAGATGAAATCGAAGAAGGACGCGCTCGACGACGCCATCAGCTCGACGAAAGCGGCCGTGGCCGAAGGCATCGTGCCTGGCGGCGGCTTGGCGCTGCTGCGGTGCTGCCCCGCCGTCGAGGCACTCGCCGAGCAAGCGACGGGCGACGAGCGCACGGGCATCCAAATCCTGCGCCGCGCGCTCGAGGCGCCGACGCGCCAAATCGCCGAGAACTCGGCCGCCGACGGTGGCGTCGTCGTCGACAAGATGCTCGCGAGCGCCGCGAACGTCGGCTTCGACGCGGCCGTCAAGAAATTCGTCGATCTCTACGAGGCCGGCATCGTCGACCCAGCCAAGGTCGTGCGCATGGGTCTGGAGAACGCCGTGTCGGTCGCGAGCGTGCTGCTGCTCACCGAAGCCACGATCACGGAGAAGCCAGAGAAGCACGAGGCGCGCGCGCCCGCCGAGCCGCCGATGTAGGGCGTCAGCCGCGCGACAGCGGCAGCGTCACGCGCACCACGTGATCCTGACCCGGCTCCTCGCTGAACCCAAGCGAGCGGCACAGCGCGAGCATCACGACGTTCTCCGCGAGCACGTCGCCGAAGAGCTCACCGATGCCGCGCGAGCGCGCGTAGTCGATGAGCCTGCGCATGAGCAGGCTACCCAAGCCGAGCCCCGTGAGCTCATGCTCGACGACGATCGCGAACTCGGCGCGCGTGTTGTCGGGATCCGCCGCGAGTCGCACGACGGCATGCAGCTCCGCGGCGCCGGCCGCGCCGGGCTCGGCCAACACGAACGCCATCTCCCGGTCGTAGTCGATCTGCGTGAATCGCGCCGCCGTGACGTGCGGCAGCGTTTTCATCGGCACGAAAAACCGCGCGCGCACCTCGTCCTCGCTGAGCCGGCTGAAGCCGCGCAACAGTGCCGGCTCGTCCTCGGGCCGGATGGGCCGAAGCTTGAGCTTGCGGCCGCCCGCGATCGTCACGTCCTGCTCGAGCTCGCGCGGATACGGTCGAATGGCGAGCGATGCCTCGCCCGCGCCCAGCCGGAGGCGGGCGTCGAGGGCCACGCAGCCCGTCGCGCTCGCGAGCAGCGGATTGATCTCGATCTCCGCGATGCGCGGCCAGTCGACGACGAGCTGCGAGACGCGCGCGAGCACGAGCGCGACGGCGCCGATGTCGACTGCGGGGACATTGCGGAAGCCGCGCATCTTGCCAAACACGCGTGTGCGTTCGAGCATGCGTTGCGCGAGCTTGAGGTTGAGCGGCGGCAGCTCGAGCGCAGTGTCGGCGACGATCTCGACGGCCACACCTCCTTCGCCGAACAACAGCATCGGGCCGAAGTCGCCGCGGCTCGTGGCTCCCACGATGAGCTCGAGGCTCGCTCGGACCGCGAGCATGCGTTCCACGGTGAAGCCGTCGATCGCGGCATTGGGCCGCACGGCCCGCACGCGCGCGAGCATGGCCTCGGCCGCCTGCTCTGCGGCCGCGCGGCCGCGCAACTCGAGCGTCACCCCGCCGACATCGGATTTGTGCACGACGTCGCGCGATACGATCTTGAGCGCCACGGCGCCGCCGAGCCGCGCCGCTGCGAGCCCCGCTTCGACGGGCGTCGCGGCCGCGATCGCCTGCACGGTGCCGATGCCGTACGCGGC
>DATFFV010000161.1:0-4420 GCA_035249885.1 Gammaproteobacteria bacterium
CTCGGCCATGGCCGGCACGGGCGGTGTCATGGTCGTGCGGGCGCGCGACCGCGTGCCGTTCACGGTGTATCCGGCCGCGAACGCGCGCACACGGCACGACCGGCAAACCTATCCCGATTGCCCGGGGGCGCCCGACCCGCAGCGCTTCACGACGCACGGCCTCTATGCCGAGGGCGCCGGTCCGATCTACAAATTATTCGTCGTGGGGCACGGCGCGCGCGAGTCGATCGAGGTCTCCGAGCTCGACACGCGGCCCGAGACGCCCGTCGCCACGTGGTTAGGTTGTGCGATCGCGCCCGACCCGATCGGCCTCAACTCCGTGCGGGGCCTGCCCGATGGCGGCTTCATCACGACCAACTTCCTCTCGCGCACCAGCACGCGTGAGGCGACGCAGCGCATGCGCGAGGGCGAGCAGAACGGCGAGCTCTGGGAGTGGCACACGGCCATGGGCTGGCAGAAGGTGCCGGGCAGCGAAGCGGCCGGCGCGAACGGCCTCGAGCTCTCCGCGGACGGCAGGACTCTGTACGTCGCGGCGTGGGGCACGCAGTCGTTGTTCCGCCTGTCGCGCGGCGTCACGCCGCCGCGGCGCGACGACGTCCCGCTCGGTTTCCGCGTCGACAACATTCACTGGGCGCGCGACGGCTCGCTGCTCGCCGTCGGCCAGGCACAGCAGGGCTGGAAGGCCGTGAAGGTCGATCCCGGCACGCTGGCCGTGCGCGATGTGCTCGCGCAAGCCGATTCACCCGAATTCAACGCGGGCACCGCGGCCGTCGAGGTCGGCGACACGCTCTGGGTCGGCTCGTTCCGCGGCAATCGGATCGTGATCCTGCCGGCGCCGTAGCGCGGGGCCGAGCATCGTGGATGGTGAAGGTGGATGGACAGCGGCGGCATCGCGACCGGTAATTGTCAGAGGAGACCCCCCATGCAGAAGAAGAACGTGCTGAATGTCTGGACAGCGCTCGCGTGTGCCGCCTTGCTATGGCTGGTGCAACCCGCGATGGCGGCCGAGTCCGTGGTGGCCGGCTTGTCGGCCGAGCGACTGGATCGGCTCGATGCGCTGCTCGAGCGAGAGATCGGCGCCGGGCGGATATCCGGCATGGTAGTGGCGGTGGCTCGCCACGGCGAAGCCGTACAGCGCACCTATGGCTACATGAACCTGGAAACGCGCGAGAAGATGCGCGACGACGCGTTATTCCGCCTGTATTCGATGACGAAGCCCGTCGCCAGCGTGGCGTTGCTCACGCTGTACGAGCAGGGCCTGTTCCACCTCACCGATCCCCTCGACAAGTACATCCCGCAGTTCGCCAACCTCAAGGTATACGCGGGCAAGGACGCGAGCGGTAGTCCGATTCTCGAAGCGCCCAAGCGCAAACCCACGATCCAGGACGCTTTCCGCCACACGCTGGGACTGTCGGGCGGTTTGGGCAACACCGATGTCGACGCGCTGTACCGCGAAGTTGGGCTGGGCATGTTCGAGCTCGAGTCGGTGAGCCAGGAGATGGACCGGCTCGCCCAGGTGCCGCTGCGCTATTCGCCGGGCGACCAGTGGGTGTACGGCCTGGGCCATGACGTGCAGGCCTACTTGGTAGAAGTGTTCTCCGGCATGAAGTACGCAGACTACGTGCAGAAAACCATCTTCGACCCGCTCGGCATGCGCAGCACGGCGTTTGGCGTGCCGCCCGCCATGAAAGCGCGCTTCGCTACCGTGTACAGTCGCGGCGCCGACGGCAAGCTCGTGCCGGATACGGCCGACCGCTACGCCCGCTTCACCGATCACGCCTTCGGCACGCTCAGCCTGTCCGGATCGGCGCCGGACTACTTGCGGTTTGCGCAGATGCTGCTGAACGGCGGCGAGCTCGACGGGGTGCGTATCCTCGGGCGCAAGACGGTGCAGCTGATGTCGCAGAACCACTTGCCGCCGAACATTCCGTCGATCGCGGCCAATGGTCCGGCGGCGAGGGGCTATGGTCTCGGCGTGTCGGTGACACTCAGCACGTCGGCGCTGGGGCGGCCGGGATCGGTGGGTAGCTTTGGCTGGGGCGGTGCCGCGACGACGGTCTTCACGGTCGATCCCGCCGAGGACATGGCCATCGTCATCATGGGGCAGGTGCTGCCCAGCGACGACGATCTGCTGCGCAAGGTGGAAACGCTGGTGTACCAGGCACTGGTGGATGCGCCGCAACCCTGAGGAACCGAAGCATGCGTACTGTGCTGCTGACGTGGTCGGCGCTGCTCGTGTTGACAGCGAGCGCCAAGGCGTTGTGCTGGCCACTATCGGTCCAGCCAGTTTCCGGTAGGCTCTGCCTTCGCTGTGCCTAGACCGAATAGCCCTCGGCGCTGAACGGCAACGTGCGGACGCGCTCGCCGGTCGCGGCGAAGATGGCGTTCGCGATCGCGGGCGCGACGGGCGGTAGCGCGGGCTCGCCGCAGCCCGTCGGCGCGTAGTCCGTGTCGAGAAAATGCACGTCGATCTCGGGCGCCTTGTCCATGCGCACGATCGGGTACTGATGGAAGTTGGTCTCAACGACGCGGCCGTTCTCGAACGTGATCTTGAGCCCCATCGCCGTGCTGAGCCCGTCGACGACCGAGCCCTGGCACTGATTCTCGGCGCCGCTCAAGTTCACGATCGGGCCGATGTCGGCGACGACCCACACCTTGTGCACCGTGACCTTCTTGCTCGCGTCGACGCTGACCTCGGCTACCTCGGCGAAATGTCCCTGGTGGCTGAAGTGGAACGCGAGGCCGAGCCCGCGGCCGCGCGGCAACGTACGCCCCCACTGCGCGCGCTCGGCGGCGGCCTTGATGACGTTGACGGCGCGGCCCGTGTGGAACACGCCGCCGAACGGATCGGGCGTGAGCGGCCGTGGTGCGCCCATGAGCTCGACGAGGAACTCGACGTAGTCGCGGTTCGCAGCCGCCGCGCACTCGTTCAAGAAGCCCTGCACGCAGAACGCGATCACGTTGCTGCCCGGCGCACGCCACGGCCCCGTCGGAATCTTCGACGGGATCAGCGACTGGAGCATGCGCTGATTGGCCAGCACATTGGCCGGGAACTCGGCCTTGTCGATATTGGCCGAGAGCGCCGGCGCCTTGCCGTCGAGCGTGAACGTGATGAAGTGATTCTGCCACGCCACGAGCTTGCCGGCCGGGTCGACGGCGCCTTTAAGCGAATGAAAACCGCCCGCGCGGTAGTAGTCGAACGCCATGTCGTCTTCGCGCGTCCACTGCACTTTGACCGGCACGCCGCCGGCCTGCTTCGAGATCTGCACGGCTTCGCAGACGCTGTCGTTGGCGAGCCGGCGGCCGAACCCGCCGCCGCCGCGCAGCTGGTGCAGCGTCACTTTGTCCGGCGACAGCCCCAAGAGACGCGCCACGGCGCCGACGGCCGCCTGCGGCGTCTGCGTCGGCGCCCAGATCTCGACGCTGTCGGCCTTGACCCACGCGGTGCAGTTCTGCGGCTCGAGGTCGGCGTGCGAGACGTAGTGATAGCTGTAGAACGCCTCGACGGTCCTGCCCGCGGCGAAAGCCGCGTCGACGTCGCCGCCCTGACCGAGCACCTGCTGTGCGGGCTGCGTCGCGAGCGACTTGGCCTGCGTCACGGCGCCCGTCCAGCTGTCGCGCGAGGCGCCGCTCTCGTCCCATTGCACCCGCAGCGCTTTTTTCGCCTGCATCGCGGCCCACGTCGACGTGGCCACGACCGCGACGCCCGAGAGCGACGCCGGTGCGCCGCCCAAGTCGAACGTGATCGGGTCGCCGCGTTGCGCGAGCACGAACGCGTCCTTGACCCCCGGCAGCGCGCGCACCTCGTCGAGGTTCGCGGACACGGCGCGCGCGCCGATCGCGGGCGCCTTCGTGAACGTGGCGTAGACCATGCCGGGCACGCGCTGGTCGATGCCGAACAGCGGCTCGCCGCGCACGATCTTTTCGTTGTCGACGCCCGTGATGCGCTTGCCGAGCAAGCGGAACGCGCTCTTCGGCTTGAGCGTCACGCTCGCGGCGGCGGGCACGGGCAGCGTGGCCGCGAGCGCTGCGAGCTCTCCATACGTGGCGCTGCGGCCGCTCGACGCGTGACGCACGACGCCGTTCTCGGTCGTGAGCTCCGCCACGGGCACGCTCAAGGTTTGCGCCGCGGCCGCGACGAGCATCGCACGCGCCGTGGCGCCCGCGCGCCGCAGCGCCTCGAAGTTCATCGGAATTGAGGTCGAGCCGCCCGCGAGCTGGAGGCCGTAGAGCTGCTGGCTGATCGCGGATTGGCGGACCTCGACCGCATGCCAGTCGGCGTCGAGCTCCTCGGCGACGAGCATGGGCAGCGACGTCTTGACGCCTTGGCCGACCTCGGGGTTCTTGGCGAACAGCACGATCGTGCCGTCGGCGCGAATCTGCACGTAAGGATTGAGCGTTTGATTGCCGCCGCTCGGCG
>DATFFV010000162.1:0-2887 GCA_035249885.1 Gammaproteobacteria bacterium
CGGCGGCGCGCCGCAACTTGTCAAAAGGGTGGTTGCTGAGCACGGAATACCGTTTGGCCGACAACGACTCGAACATCGCAGAATTCAGCTATCGCAGCCGCCGCGTGGGCCTCTCGATCGGCAAGGGTTTTTGACGCACGCACTGGCTTTGGCGGCGAACGGCCGTATAATGCGCGCCTTTTCCCCCTCCCCCGACCCCGATGCTGCCCAAGGAACGGCTGCGAAACATCGCGATCATCGCGCACGTCGACCACGGCAAAACCACGCTCGTCGACAAGCTGCTGCGCCAAGCGGGCTCGCTCGGGTCGCGCGTGATTATCCCTGAGCGTGCCATGGACTCGAACGATCTCGAGAAAGAGCGAGGCATCACGATCCTCGCGAAAAATACGGCCATCAGCTGGCACGACTGGCGCATCAACATCGTCGACACGCCGGGGCATGCGGACTTCGGCGGCGAAGTCGAGCGCGTGCTGTCGATGGTCGACGGCGTATTGTTGCTCGTCGACGCCGTGGACGGCCCGATGCCGCAGACTCGTTTCGTCACGAGCAAGGCGTTCCAACACGGCTTCACGCCGCTCGTCGTCATCAACAAGATCGATCGCGACGGCGCACGCCCGGACTGGGTGCTCGACCAAACGTTCGATCTCTTCGATCGCTTGGGAGCGAGCGACAAGCAGCTCGACTTCCCGGTGATCTACGCATCGGCGCTCAAGGGCTACGCCGGGACGTCGGCCGACGTGCGCGAAGGCACGATGCAGCCGTTGTTCGAGGCCATCATCGACAACGTACCGCCACCGGCCGTCGAGCTCGAAGGTCCGTTGCAGCTGCAAGTGTCGAGCCTCGACTACAGCTCCTATGTCGGCTTGCTCGGCATCGGCCGCGTGAGCCGCGGTGTCGTGAAGCGCAACATGCCGGTGACGCTCGTGCAGCGCGACGGGACCGAGCGTAACGCACAGATCATGGAGCTCTACGGATTCGAAGGCCTCGAGCGGCTGTCGATCACCGAAGCCGGTGCGGGCGACATCATCGTCTTCAGCGGCATCGACGATCTCAAGATCTCCGATACCGTGTGCGCGCGCGGCGCACCGGCGGGGCTGCCGCCGCTGCAAGTGGACGAGCCCACGATCACCATGACGTTCCAGGTGAACAAGTCGCCGTTCGCGGGCAAGGAAGGCAAATACCTCACGAGCCGGCAGATCCGCGCCCGCCTCGAGCAAGAGCTCTTGCACAACGTCGCGCTGCGCGTCGAAGACACGGACGACCCCGACCGTTTTCGCGTGTCGGGCCGTGGCGAGCTGCATTTGTCCGTGCTCATCGAGAACATGCGCCGCGAAGGCTACGAACTCGCCGTATCGCGGCCGGCGGTGATCGAGCGCGTCGTGAACGGCGCCATTCACGAGCCGTGGGAACAGCTCACCGTCGATTTCGGCGAGGACTACCAAGGCTCTGTGATGACCCGGCTCGCGGAGCGGAAAGGCGAGCTCCTCTCGATGATGCCGGACGGTCGCGGCCGCGTGCGGCTCGAGTACCGAATTCCGGCGCGCGGGCTCATCGGCTTTCGCACCGAGTACCTCACGGCCACGGCCGGGACGGGCCTGCTCTATCACATCTTCGACGGCTACGCGCCGCGCGCGAGCGGGTCGATCGGTCAGCGCGTCAACGGCGCGTTGGTGTCCATGGTGAACGGCAAGGCGCTCGCCTATACCCTCTTCGCCCTCCAGGAACGCGGCGCGCTGTTCATCGGCCATGGCGTCGAGGTGTACGAGGGCATGATCATTGGCATCCATACCCGCGACAACGACCTCATGGTGAACCCGACCAAGGGTAAGCAGCTCACGAACATCCGTTCCGCGGGCGCCGATGAAAACATCATCTTGGTGCCGCCGATCAAGTTCTCGCTCGAGCAGGCGCTCGAGTTCATCGACGACGACGAGCTCGTCGAGGTCACGCCGACGAGCATCCGCCTGCGCAAGAAGCTGCTCACCGAGAACGAGCGCAAGCGCGAGTCGCGCAAGGCCGCGGACGGCTAATCAAGCTTTCGCACGCCCGCGCGGCGCGCTGAACCAGTCGAGCCACTCGGCCGCGACGCGCAGCCGGCGCCGGTCGAGCCGGTAGATCCACTCGCGGCCTGCACGCTCGACCTCGACGAGGCCGGCGCTCTCGAGCTTGCGCAGATGCCGCGACGTCGTCGGCCACGAGCACGAGAACCGATCCGCGATCTCGCCGGCCGTCATGCTGTCGCCGCGAAAATGCAGAATCAGCAGGATCTGCCGCCGCGCAGCGCTGTCGAGCGCGGCGAACACGGCGTCGTAGTCGGCGAGGCGCTTGTCAGCGCTCGAAACGGACTTCGATCGGCTCGACAATCGGAAACTCCATCGGCGGGCGCCCCTCGCGCGGCTCGCACAGCTTGCCCATCGGCTCCCACACGGCCATGACGTCAGGCAGCTCGTGGGCACGCTCGGCGCCGTGCGCGTCCTTCCAGTTGAGCAGCTCGACGAAGATGGGCTTCTTCTCGCCTTCCGTGCCCTGATAAATTGTCGACGGAACGTCGGCCGCCAAGCCGACGCGGCGCAGCGTCGGCCAATGCTTGGCGAGCAGCTTCTTGAACGCGCCCTCCGACCCGGTCTTGACGCGATAAATGCACAGCGATGTGACCATGGCTTCTACCTCCTTTTTAGTTAGCCTATGCGCTAATCAATATACTTAGCCGGATGGCTAACTGCAAATGCCGCGGCGGAGCCGAAAAAACCGTGCGGGTCGTGGTCGATCGGCCGTAAACTGCGCGGAGCTCAAGGTCAACTTGGGAGGAGTCATGTCGATTCGAACGATCGCTCGGTGGACGGGGTTCTCGATCGGCGCGGCGCTCGCGCTCGCGGCGTTCTCCGCC
>DATFFV010000163.1:0-3829 GCA_035249885.1 Gammaproteobacteria bacterium
GGGCAAGATCGCGACCTGCGCGCGGACCTGCCCTGCGAACCGTACCCGCAGCTACGCGTGCGCAAGATCGTGCGCAGCGACGGTGACGTCGCCGCCCGCGTCGCCGTGCGGTTCGACGAGCTCGCGGAGTCGATTCGCCTCGTGGGCGCCATCGCGGCCGAGCTGCCGCCGGGAGAGATTCATGCCGACGTTACACGGCCGCCGCCCGGCGTGACCGGAATCGGCGCCGTCGAGGGTTGGCGGGGGCCCGTGCTCGTCGCACTCACGGCCGGCGAGGACGGCACTATTCGCCGCTGCCATCCGCACGATCCTTCGTGGCAGAACTGGCCGGCGCTCGAGCACGCCGTCATCGGCAACATCGTTCCCGACTTTCCGCTGATCAACAAGTCGTTCAACCTGTCCTACAGCGGACACGATCTCTAGCCCCCATGTGGAAGACACTGCGCCAAATCGGCTCCGTCGGGATCGTGACCGAGGCTGCGCCGCTGCCCGCCGACGAGCTGCGCGTCCGCGAGCGTCTGCACGCGCAGATTCTCACGACGTTGGGCCGCGCGCTCTGCATTCGTCAGGTCGACGCGGGTTCGTGCAACGGCTGCGAGCTCGAGATCCACGCGCTCAACAACGCGTTCTACAATCTCGAGGGCCTCGGCATCCGGTTCGTCGCGAGCCCGCGGCACGCGGATCTCCTGCTCGTAACGGGCCCCGTCGCTCGCAACATGGCGCTTGCGCTCAAACGAACCTACGACGCGACACCCGACCCGAAGCTCGTCGTGGCCGTCGGCGATTGCGGCTGCTCGGGCGGGATTTTCGGTTGCAGCTACGCGAGCGCAGGCGCCGTCAGCAACGTGATTCCGGTCGATGTCGCCGTCCCCGGCTGCCCGCCGAATCCGATTCGGATCCTGGCGGCGATCCTCGCGGCCATCGATAGCGGTCGCGCGACTCGGGCAGGCTGAGAAGACGCCGGCGAGCCTTGTTTGCCCCACGGCGTTCGTGCGAGGCTTTTTCCATGAATGCCGCCCTTTCGCTCGCCGCCGAACACGACCTCGCCGGCCGCCACGACGACGCGATCAACGCGCTGGCCCGCGCCACGCAAGCCGGCGACGTTGACGCCATGACCGAGCTCGGCAAGCGGCTCGTCATCGGCGACCGCGCCCCGTTGCTGCCGCAAGACGGCACCAGGTTCCTGCTCGATGCCGCGAAAGCCGGGCACGCCGATGCCGCGCTCAAGCTCGCGACGCTCACGGCACTCGGGGCTTACGTCAAGCAGAGCTGGGGCGATGCGCTCGGGTTGCTCGTGTTCGCCGCGGAACGCGGCTCGGCATCCGCGCGGGGGCAGCTCGAAGCGCTGTCCGGCCAACGCGCGTCCGTCGCCGCGGGTGACGGCGAGTGGCGGCGCCTCGCCGAGCGCGTCGACCTGCGTTTCTGGTCGACGGCGCCGCCGGGCACGACGATGTGCCCGAGCCCGCTCGTTCGAGTATTCCCCGAATTCGTGACGGACTCCGTCTGCGACTGGCTCATCGAGCAGGCGCGACCCAACTTGAAGCGCGCCCTGATCTACGACCCCGTCGGCGGCAAGGACATCGCCGACCACATGCGAACCAACAGCGCCGCCGGCTTCGATCTCATGCACGCGGATCTCGTGCAGATCGCCGTGCAGACCCGCATGAGCGCCGCGACGGGCATTCCGGTGCACCACATGGAAGGCCCGACGATCCTCCACTACGCGCCCGGCGAAGAGATCACGAATCACTACGACTTCGTGAATCCGCGCATCCCGAACTACCAAGCGGAGATCGAGAAGCGCGGCCAACGCATCGTCACGTTCCTCGTCTACTTGAACGACGACTACGAGGGCGGCGAGACCGATTTTCCCGATCTGCACTTGCGCTACCACGGCGGCAGGCGCGCCGGTTTGTTCTTCACGAACGCGTTGCCGAACGGCGAGGCCGACTTGCGCATGGTGCACGCCGGCTTGCCGCCCAAAGACAAGGAAAAGTGGATCATGTCGCAGTTCATTCGTAACCGTGTCGCGCTCGGCGCGCGCGCCGAGAGCCAGGCCTAACCTTGTCGCTGGCGGGCCAATATTCTCGCGCCATCGTCGCAACGCTCGCGATCGGGGCCGGCGGCTCGATGGTTGCGCAACAAGACGTGCCGTTCGCCAACGGCATTCCCGTGGCGCCCGAAATGCCGATCCCGCCGCTGCCCGATCGGCCCGTCGAGTACGCGACCGCAGAAGGCATGCGCATTCGCGTGTCGGTCGTCGCGCGCGGCATCTCGCATCCCTGGAGCATCGCGTTCCTGCCGAACGACGTCTGGCTCGTGACGCAAACGCACGGCGGCCTGCGCGTCGTGCGCGGCGGCGTGCTCGATCCAGCGCCCGTCGCCGGCGTGCCGGAAGTAAAACCGCTGCGGCGCTCGGGCCTGCTCGAGGTCACGCTGCATCCGCGTTTTAGCGACAACCGCTATGTCTATCTGACCTACCACAAAGGGCTACCGGACGATAAGGGCGCTCTCGCACTGGCGCGCGCGCGTTGGAACGGGAGTGCGCTCGAGAACCTCCGCGATCTGTTCGTGACGCAAGCGGATTCCGGCACCGTGTCGCGCATGATCTTCGGCCCCGACGGCAAGATCTACATGTCGACCGCCGGCGGCGACGCTCAGGATCCCTCGACTCACGCCGGCAAGATCCTGCGTCTCAACGAGGACGGCAGCGTGCCCCGCGACAACCCGTTCGTCGGCCGCGCGGGTTTCCTGCCGGAGATCTACACGCTCGGGCATCGCACGACGCTCGGCCTCGCCGTGCATCCCTCCACGCAGCAGATCTGGCAGAGCGAGAACGGGCCGAACGGGGGCGACGAGATCAACATCCTCGTGCCCGGAGGCAACTACGGCTGGCCGCTCGTGAGTCTCGGACGCACGTATCAAGGACCGTGGCACGCGCAGAAGTTTCAGCAGGAAGGCTTCATCGATCCGATCGTCTACTGGATGCCGTCGATCGCGGTCTCGGGCCTCGCGTTCTACACGGGCGATCGTTTACCGAAGTGGACGGGCGACGTTTTCGTCGGCGGGCTGCGCACCGGCGAGATCATCGGCACGGGTCAGATCCAACGTATCTTGTTCAACGAGCGCATGGAGGAGCTCCGGCGCGAAGCACTGCTGACCGATTGGCGGCACCGCATGCGCGACGTGCGGCAAGGCCCCGACGGGCTCCTTTACGTGCTCGTCGACGACGAGGACGGGGCCATCCTGCGCATCGAGCCGGCGCCCTAACCGCCTGGAAATACAGGAAATATGCCCCTCCTCTGGTTTCCGGAAGCGTAAATCCGTATGATCCTGCCGTCCGTCGATCGCTTCCAATGAGTCTGCTTGGCATGGTGCCTAAGTGCTCTGACGAGCGAGCGCTACCTGAGGAGGTAACCATGGGCAGAAAACTCTACGTCGGCAACTTGCCGTATTCCGCAACCGATCAAAGCGTCCGCGAAGCATTCAGCAAATGCGGCACGGTTGATTCCGTTTCCATCATCAGCGACCGCGATACCGGTCAGAGCAAAGGCTTCGGCTTCGTCGAGATGTCGAGCGACGCCGAAGCACAAGCCGCGATTCAGCAGCTGAACGGCACGTCGCTCGACGGTCGTCAGATCAAGGTCAACGAAGCGAAGCCGAAGGCCCCGGGCGGTGGCGGCGGCGGCGGTGGCCGCGGCGGCTACGGCGGCGGCGGCGGTGGCGGACGCGATCGCTGGTAAGCGAACCGAACGCACCTTTCAACACGAGAAACGCCACAGCAATGTGGCGTTTTTTTTGCCCGCCATGGATGGCGGGCATGCCGGAA